>JAOTWM010000427.1 GCA_029862885.1 Gammaproteobacteria bacterium | reverse complement strand
CGAATACCGACGTATAGCGGGGCAGTACGTGTAGATGCAAGATCAACGGTCGTGGGCGGAAATAACTTCCTGAATAGCTCTGTTATGGCACTGAAGTGTCTCTTCAAGCAGACTGCTATTTGTCCGAAAGGTTGTGACGACTTACAAGAATTAAGGGCAGCCTAAGAATGCCTCGATTTCTTCAGCGAAAGCAGTGAGCGACGCAGCCTGTGCGGGGGTTACCCGCGCCCGAAGAAAGCTGTTAGGTGCAAATATCCCATGATAACGGGTGAGGTTCACCCGCGGTTTGGGCACCAAAGCCACCAACCGGGAGATGAAGTCCAAAGGCTCGAAGATCACATGTGTCGTGCCATCGCGATATGACTCGGTTCACATCATCGGGCTGATGGGCCGTGATTCCGCGTCGGCCTCTTCCCATGGATCAGCCGTACCACCGCCTTAGCCGGAGGATTTCACGGACTTTTACATCTCCCGTATTCCTGTCAGCATTCTGCCAGTCTGCCAAATCTCTGGGTCAAAACATGGAAGCCATCTGGATAACCGCCACCTTCGCCCTGGGGCTCGCGGTCCGTTTCATCGGTCTGCCCACCCTTATTGGGTTTCTCCTCTCCGGCTTCGTTCTCAGCGCCATGGGCTACGAGAGCGTCGATGCGCTGGATCGCATCGCCCACCTGGGTATCTTGTTGCTGCTATTTACAGTGGGCTTGAAGCTGAGGCTCAGGTCTGTGCTCAGGGCCGAGGTCTTCGGCGGGGCACTGATTCACTTGGGCGTTTCAACGCTGCTGCTAGCGCCGGCCATTCACTGGCTGGCGGGGCTCGCCTGGGGCGCTTCCCTGTTGTTGGCAATAGCATTGGGCTTCTCGAGCACTGTCGTTGCAGCCAAGCTGCTGGAGCAGAAACGAGAGCTTCGAGCCTTTCACGGACGAGTGGCGATCGGCATCTTGATCGTTCAAGACCTGGTCGCGGTTGCCACGCTCAGCATAGCCGGGGACCATGCGCCCTCACCTTGGGCGCTGCTGCTGTTTGCTTTACCCTTCGCGCGGCCATTGCTTTACAAGCTCCTCGATGCTAGCGGCCACGACGAGCTGTTCGTGCTGCTTGGCCTCCTGCTCGCGCTGGTCGCGGGGGGACTGCTCTTCGAGCACGTAGGTCTCAGCAGCGAGCTCGGGGCATTGGTGCTGGGAGCGCTCCTCGCCGAGCATCCGCGGGCTAAGGAGATGTCCAATTCGCTATGGGGATTGAAGGAGGTCTTCCTGGTCGGGTTCTTCTTGCAGATCGGATTGTTCGGGCTGCCCACCTGGAACGCATTGGTGATCGCCGTAGGGCTGGGCTTGCTCCTCCCCCTGAAGGCAGCTCTATTCTTCTTGATCCTGCTGCGCTTCAAGCTGCGTGCGCGAAGCAGCTTTCTGACCGGATTGAGCCTCGCGAGCTACAGCGAATTCGGTCTGATAGTCGCCAATCTCGGCGCCGACGCTGGCTGGTTCGGGCAGAATTGGGTCGTGGTGCTCGCGATCACGGTTGCAGTGTCGTTCGTCGTAGCCGCACCGCTCAACCGGCGGGCACACGACCTTTACCAACGTTTCGAGAAACGGCTAGTGCGCTTCGAGCGACCGGTTCGTCATCCCGACGATGAGCCCATCGCGCTCGGCAGCGCTCAGATCGCGATCATCGGCATGGGGCGGGTAGGCACCGGCGCGTATGACTTTCTAACTCAGCGCAACGAACGTGTAGTGGGTCTGGATTCCGATCCGGGCAAGATAGAACGCCACCGCAGCAAGGGCCGGCGCGTGCTGTATGCAGACGCCGAGGATCCCGGATTCTGGCAGAAGCTGAAGCTGGACGATATCAAGGCCATATTGCTGGCGGTACCCGAGGTGGAAGCGAAGCGAATCGCAGCCACACAGCTGCGCCTAGCCGGATATAAGGGCTTGATCGGCGCGACCATTGTGTTCGCGGAGGAATCGGAAGAGATTGCCGCGGCCGGCTGCGACCTGAGCTTCAACTATTACGACGAGGTCGGCGTCGGCTTCGCGGAGCATGTCTGGGAGGCCCTCTATCCGGAGGAACCAGGCGATTGAGCGGTTCTGGGGACAGTTTACTTAACTCCAGAAGAGGACCTGTTTTCGAATTAGGTGAACTGTCCCCGGAATTCCTACACACTATTTCATACTATGTGAAAAACGATTGTGGAAGCGTCGCGAATGAGGCCTCGTACTAAAAGTTTAATGACTCGGTTGCAGTTCCCAGTAAACGCGACCCTGGTGGAGTTTTACTCCGGCTAACCAGACAATCTGGCCGCTTCAGCGAGGGATTATTGCACCGGCGTTCTCAATCACGTTGGTTTTCAAGATCGTCGTTCACACGGTCACGTATAGTTATTCTCTCGGCTTCCATTCCCGCACCAGTTTTTGTGCTTCGGCAATTTACTCATAGGAAAATTCATTGCCGATTGTCGCGATTCGGAATCGTGGCTGGGAGAAGATAAAATCGAAGCTCCCTGATCATTATTTGAACTCTTCAATGAGTTTTCTCCCTCGCGGTGAATCTAATGGAACCATATTGGTTGCACCACATTGAGGACATGTTTCATGCCTTGTAGTCAATCGCCATATCGAATAAATAACCCCGGATATAAGTAAGTGCGATCCAAAGAATAATTTCGATAAATATGCTTCCCTTCGTGATCTTCTTCGGTTTTCCTTTACAACCGCAATTTGGGCAAATCAGCTCTTTTGCCATAATTCATTCCCTCCTTCTTTGGTGGCGTGACATCTCTTTGTAAATTCATGATGGTGTGAAAGAGCCGAGCCAGTACTGTGCATCGGCGTAGCCTTGTTCTGCGAGCGGTTTGAATTCCTGAAATGCGGTGTCGTAGTCGCCGCGCTGGGCCGCGGCCAAACCATCAGCAAAGTTTGCCCGCACGGCAGATACGAACCCAACGGCAAGCCAGCAGCCAACGAGCAACCAGACAAACTTATTGCGGCTATTCACCTTGTACCGAGACCGCCATGTAAGGCCTCCCGAATGCCCTCTCACAGGACGAGCTAATCGCCATGGCAAATAAATTCGCTTAATTTGGCGATTGTTGAGAGTTTCCCTAAAAAATGAAGTGAGATTTTTCATCTTGGGAAGTGTGGTCACGTCAGGGCCGACATTACTGGAGCCAGTCTACAACTCCGCAACACATCATATACACGCACAGCGCTTACGAGGAACCGTGGAATCCAAAGTAGGAGCGGCGCAAGCCCGAACTTGGTGGTGTAAAGCGGCAAAAACCCTGGAGACCGCATCATTAACTTCGCAGAATCTCCACTAATGTCCGCCTTTCAAGCGGCTGTCAATGTTGTACTTCTGATGGCTTTGTTCCAAAGGCGGAATCGTCTTCATGCAAGAGAATTCAGCAATTTAACGCTTGGCTAACATTTGATTGGCTTTTCGAATTGACAGGTGGTAGAGATGTTGAGGAAGGTTTGTCGTGTAGCTCGTCTTTGCTGTCTGTGGCTAGGCTTGCGGCCCATCGCTAAACCACTACCTTCTCTATCGCGTGTTGATCGACTAATTTACACAGCGCTTCTAGTTTGGGTCGACGCTGCTCGATTGCGTTGCGCAAGGTGACTGCTAGATCTTCATGATCGATAGGCTTAACAAGAAAGTCAAACGCACCGTAGCGCATGGCATCTACCGCGGCGTCTATCGAACCATGCGCGGTCAGCACGATAGTTGTGGTCGGTATGGATTTTTCCAGCATTCGCCGCAGAATATCAAGACCCGATACATCCGGCAGCTTAAGATCCAGAAGTACGACATCAAAAGAATTTTGCTCCAACTGGTTCGAGGCGGCTTCGCCGTTTTCCACATGTGTTATATCGAATTTATCCTGGCGCAAATACTCCCGATATAGGGTGGCAAGTGAGACACTGTCTTCGACGAGTAAAACTTTCAATTTAATGGCTGACATTGGAATTTCTCTTCTTTGCAATATGTACTCCATATAGCCGTAAGCAAACAGCGTGCCATGTGTGCTTCAGCAAGTTTTATGGTTCCAACTGAACACCTTTTGGTCGATTTATGCAGGTCCTTTTCCAAATAAAGACGCAATTTGAAAAGTCCTTTGTATCTTGCGAAACCGTTTGATTCCCGGACCCGATAAAGTTGAGGCCTGTCAGGTAGTCCTATATCAGGTCGTAATGCTATCAACAGGGACGATTAAAATGAGACCTTAGGTGATAAAGGAATTATCCTGTCGAGCATTCATCAGACCACGTCCTCCGCATCCCTGGAATGTACACGGGACGATACGTTCTGTTTGCTTGCGATCCGCTCGGCGTTATCTAACGCTGGCCGCTGTAGTGCGCGGCACACAGGTCGAGCCGGCTCATCACGCGGTGTGAGCGTCTCATAAAAGCAATCTCGACTGCACTGACATAGGCCTGGAGACAATGTTGAATAAAGGCGCGAATCCTAAGGGTGATGGCTTAACTGCAGGGGCAACTAGATGGCCGGTAACCGCACCGATAGGGTGCCTTCGGAAAAGAGAGGAGCTATATGGACTGCGGGCGGCGAATTGGAGGGCATGAGTTGATTGTGTAAGGTTTGAGCCGGTTTTTCCCATATGATTGAAAATAGGAGAAGCCGGAATGAAGAAATCCAGAACGAGTTACGATGTTGAATA
>JAOTWM010000426.1 GCA_029862885.1 Gammaproteobacteria bacterium | reverse complement strand
CCAATGCGGTAATCCATTCGTTGAGAAACCGTGTCCGCGCCTGGCGTTGCTCGGCATTCACGAGCAATTGCGCCCGATACCGGCCGGCGCGCTTTTCCATCGGCGACGGCACCGGGTCCATCAATATTACTTCTGTAATGCGGCGTTCCCTCAGTAACCGTTCGCCGCATTGTTTCGCCGCAGCGAGAAAGTCCAGCGCCACACCGCTTGTAGACGACTCGGATCGCAACAATGCAAAGTGGGCATATGGCGGATAATTAGCCTCCAGCCTCTCCCGCAACGCCTGATCAGCAAACTTGTCGAAATCGTGGCGAGCGATGTACTGGTAACACGGGTTTAAAGGGTACATGGTTTGGATCAGCACCTCGCCCGCTTGTGCACCGCGACCAGCCCGCCCTGCCACTTGCATTGCCTGCTGAAACAAGATTTCCGTCGCGCGAAAGTCCAGACTGTATAGGCCCTGATCAGCATTAACGATTCCTACCAAAGTGACACCGGGAAAATCATGTCCCTTAGCCAGCATCTGCGTACCCACTAATATGTCAGCTTCGCCACTAAGGACGGAACTCAAGCTGATTTCGAGCGCTCCACGGCGTGACATACTGTCGCGATCAAGGCGGACTATACGGGCACTGGGAAAGTGCCGCGCCAGCGCTTCCTCTATTCTTTGCGTGCCTTCGCCGACTCGACGTAATGATTCGTCGCCACAATCGGGACACGCGCGCGGCACAGCACGCGATGCACCACAGTGATGGCAGCGAATGCAACCACTGCGCCGATGCAACGTCATTTTAGCGTCGCAGCGCCCGCACTGCGCTCGCCAACCACATACAGCGCAAATTACTACCGGTGCGAAACCGCGGCGGTTCAAAAAAATCAGGCTTTGCTGACGAGCATCGATTCTTTTCCGAATCGCATCCAGCAACGGCCGCGTCAATCCATTGGTAGCCGACAGGCGCGACAGATCGAGAATCCGCACCCGAGGTAATTCGGCGCCACCGGCCCGTAGCGGCAAACTGAGCCGCTGGTAACGATTGCGCTGGACATTAGATACGGTCTCTAATGACGGCGTCGCAGACCCCAACAGGATCGGAATATTGGCGCTGCGAGCCCTGACTATCGCTACATCACGAGCGTGGTAGCGAAACCCGTCTTGCTGCTTATAGGACGCGTCGTGTTCCTCATCAATTATTATCAGGCCGAGGCGCTTGATGGAGCAAAATACGGCCGAACGCGTACCCAGGATCACATTGACGGCGGCGCTATGGGCATCCCACCAGGCACGGTGGCGCTCGCGATCTGAAAGCCCGGAATGCAAGACCGCGATTCGAACGCCCAAACGCCGTTCGAACCGCGCCACGAGTTGCGGTGTCAGCGCGATTTCCGGTGCTAAGATCAATACTTGGCGACCCGATTGCAAAACGCGTTGCGCGAGCTGCAGGTACACTTCCGTTTTGCCGCTGCCGGTGATGCCGTGCAATAGAAAACATTTGAAACGTCGCATTTTCGCCGTGACCGCCGCTACGGCCTCGGCCTGCGCCGAATTCAGGGTCGGTATTGCGACGTCGGCTTTGGTAATAGGCAGTGGCCCTGCACTGATTTGCTCGACCCAGCCGCGCGCGCTCAGCGCATCCACGGCCTGGCGCCAGGACCTGGATATTGCACGTAGTTCAGGCCCACCCGCGCCGGGTGAAGCCGCACGCAGACTTTGCATGATCTTACATTGCACCGGCGCGCGTCGTAATTGGTTGAGGTCCGCCGCACTACCGACCGGAGTCACGCGAAACCATGGGATGGTCGCCGGCTTGGCATCGACACCTCTGCGCATTGCGACCGGCAACGCTGCCGACACGATTTCGCCGAGCGGGTATTGATAATACTCGGAAGCCCAATGCAACAAACCGAGCAGCTCGGCATTAATTACCGGCACTGCATCAAGCACACCAAGCACCGATTTGAGTTCACCGACCTGCGGCGGCACAGCATCGAGATGATTAATTACGACCCCGGTTACCCGGCGGCTGCCGAATGGCACCGTGACCCGGCATCCAGGGTCCGGCACCGGCACAGCGCAGTCGTAAACGAACGTGCGCCGCAGCGGCGCGGGTACCGCCACCCCAATAAGCGAACTCGGTGACGGGGAATTCAGCATCATTGGCGCAAGAGTACCATCAAAACCCATACGTAACCGGTGAGATAGACGCCCGTACTTGCGGGATAGCATCGTCCGGACTCGAGACAGCCGCAAATAACTTGTTGAAGTGTGGGAATAATCCGCACTTACTCACACAGGCTGTGGAAAACTTTGTGCATAACTTCGCCTCGAGGCCCGGATTCATTTGCGGTCAAGGTAGTGCAAGGGCATTGACTAAAAAATAATCAGTCATTAAAGCTCCATAGTTTCATATACTTAGCGACTTACGTCTATATTCACTTACGATCCTTAATAGGCATCGCGGTATCGCCACAGAATTGTGCATAACTCAACGTCATTTATTGCCCTTGTACGGGATCGCCGCGCACCATGCCCTGAATCGTAATATTCTTCATTTCAATTATTTATGTCCGTATGTTGGAGTTTGTGCACAGGAATAGGAGCTAACTGCATGTATCATTAACCTCAATTAATTTCATTTGCCAACTAAATAAAAACAACTGGGTGATTGTCGTTATATGTATCGGATCCACTCAACCGCTTCGCCACCTGCCAGTTTCCCGGTCGCCGCAACCCAATGCCTGCGACGCGCGGCGCGGCGATTCGGCGCATTGTTGACATGGTTTTGGATAGTGGGGCCGGTGCTCGCGGCCACTGACGGCAAGTTTGATAGCGTAGTGTTGATCAGCATAGATGGGTTGCGCGCGGATGTAGTGAATGTCGCCACTACTCCTTATCTCGCCGGCCTCAAACGCCGCGCCTGGTGGGTTAGCAACGCACGCTCGGTATCGCCGCCGCTAACAGTGCCGGCTCACGCATCGATGTTGACCGGTCTGCAGCCGCGCGAACACCGGGTTCTATGGAATAGCCCACGCGCTGGCGCCTATGGCGGCGAGTCGGTGTTCAGCGTTGTGCGCGACGCGGGTCTCGCCACCGCCGCATTTATTGCAAAACCTAAACTTCGCTTCCTCGCCCATCCCGATCGGGTCGACTATGTAAATCGGCATGCGCCAAACGATACGGGCATCGTCGCATTGCAAACCATCGTTGCCGACGTGCAGCGGGAATGGCCGCGCCGGCCCTACGCGTTCACGTTTGTTCACGTTGCAGAACCTGACCTAAGTGGCCATCGATCCGGTTGGATGAGTCTCGACTACCTTGTGACCGTGAAGCGAGTAGACATGGCTCTCGCTGAATTGCTGGCTGTCTTCGAGACAACGGCCACCAACCGCAAGGTCGCACTTATCGTCACTGCCGATCACGGCGGCGAGGGATTTCGACACCACTCGAATCGGGTCCCAGTACGCGAGGTGCCCTGGCTATTACTCGCGCCCGGTATGGGCTGTGGGGAAATTAAAGAAGCAGTACGGCTCCACGATACCGCACCAACCGCGCTGGCGCTGCTCGGCCTCGAGTTCATCGGCGCAATATCGGGAACCCCAATAGCGCCGCTGCGCGGTACCGATGGGCCTCCACTCAGCGCCGTATCTCGTCGACAAATATCGGATAATTGCCGGTAGACTGGTCCCGGTAATAACGCGTCAGGGTGGCGTGCATAACCTTGAATGCGAGCTCGTCCCACGGAATCTCGTCCTCTTTAAACAACGCCACATCCGAACTTTCAGCACCGGGCGCGAATTCCGGTTGCGACATCGAACCGCGAAACATCACGTAAACTTGGTTTACATGGGTAATGTTATACAGCGCGTACAAACCGACGATATCAACTTTTGCTAGGGCCTCTTCGTATGTTTCGCGAGCGGCGGCCTGCTCCACCGTTTCACCGTTCTCCATAAACCCGGCCGGCAGAGTCCATAACCCTTGTCTCGGCTCGATCGCACGCCGACACAACAAAATACGATCCTCCCACTCGGGAATACATCCCGCCACTACTTTCGGATTTTGATAATGAATGGTGCCGCAGCTGCTGCACACATAGCGATGTAAGTTGTCGTTGGCGGGGATGCGCAGCTCAACCGTAGATCCGCAGTCACTGCAATACTTCATTGGTATCTTCGGTAGATGTCGGGGCCACAGAATGCAATTTATCACTATACCATGCTTGTGAGCCGCGATAAGACCCGGTATGCTCGGCCGCCTGTTTTCGGGTCAACCGTCAAACGATACCCCACTATGGCAAAAGCAAAAAGCAAAAACCGTAAATCGAAAAAATCTTCGAAATCTCGATTCACGGCATCGACCGCAGACAAGTACGAGTTATATCAATTATCGGTGCAGTCGCCGGAACCCGACGTCGAGTTTCTGGCGAGAGTTTATAAGAAGGAACGTAGCAAACCCGCAAGGCATTTCCGGGAGGATTTTAGCGGCACTGGATTACTGACCGCACACTGGGTGAAACGCGGCTCGAAGTATACGGCAGAGGCATTCGACATCGATCCCGAGCCAATCGAATGGGGCAAGACCCATGTGTTTGCTAAGATAGGAAAGGCTGCGACACGGGCGGTTTTGCATCAAGCGGATGTTAGGGCACCGAGCAACGTCGCACCGGACGTTCGCT
>JAOTWM010000042.1 GCA_029862885.1 Gammaproteobacteria bacterium | reverse complement strand
CACATTGTCCAGAAACCGGTAACCGTTGGTGGTCGGTGCCACACGGTGACCGTCGCTCGACAACCAGCCACGCTGTACCGCGCTTGTTACGGTGTCCTTAATGTTCGCAAACTCAAGGCCGGTGTGTCGGCAAAACATGTCAATTTCAAAGCCGGCAGTGAGGCGTAGCGCGTTGAGCATAAACTCGAAGCCAATTTCGGGTCCTGCCAAGCGGCGTGTTTCGCCGATAGCCGCGGCGGAACCCGCTTTAGTCATATATGAGGCCGGGCTGCGCACTTTCCAAGTCCGCTCAATCGCTCCGCTATTGCTTACCTTGCCGTGGGCCCCGGCACCGATTCCGATGTAGTCGCCGAATCGCCAGTAATTCAGATTGTGAATGCAGCGATGCTGCGGGCGCGCATAGGCCGATACTTCATACTGATGATAACCGGCCTCCCTTAACCTGTGCTGAATGGCTTCCTGCATTGTCCATATAATGTCGTCATCGGGTAGCGTCGGGCGTTGTTGGTAAAACTTCGTATTCGGTTCGATGGTTAACTGATATACCGATAAATGTTCCGGTGCTAGGCCAATAGCGATCTCAACATCGCGTAACGCATCGTGCAGCGATTGTTCGGGTAAGCCAAACATGAGATCTAGATTGTGGCTTTGAAACTCCGCGCCTTTTGCGGCCTCGACGGCGTGTCGCGCTTGGTCGGCGTCGTGGACGCGACCTAACCGTTTTAGCGACTCGTCATGAAAACTCTGGACGCCGATAGACAGGCGGTTGACGCCGGCTTCGCGATATCCACGGAAGCGTTGTTGATCGGCAGCCCCGGGGTTGGCTTCGACGGTGATCTCGGCGTCCGGCGCGAGCAAGACGCGGCTGCGAATTCCGTCCATTAGTCGACTCATTGCCGCCGCCGAAAACAGGCTCGGTGTGCCGCCGCCAAAATAGATTGATCGCAGTGGCATCGGCCGGAGGTCTGTGAGCTCGAAATCGAGATCGCACAACAGCGCGGCGACGTATTCCTGTTCCGGAATCTGCGCGGCGACGTGGGAGTTAAAATCGCAATACGGACATTTACGCACGCACCACGGCAAGTGCACATACAGCGATACCGCGTCGAGTGTGGTGCGCATAGAACAGTATCTATCTCAAGACATCCAAACGGGCGTCGATAGCGCCGCTAGTAACCCGGCATCATTCATATTTGGCCGTGCATTCGCAGGTCGCTCCGGCGGGAGTTCAAGTAGCGATATTGCGACTTTTGCGGTGTTGGAACGCGTCGATATTGGCGGCAACTTCGTCTGCCAATCGTTGCCGAGTTTCGCGACTCGCCCAGGCATTATGAGGCGTCACGATGAGATTCGGAATGTCCGGGTCCAGCAGCGGGTTGCCGTGGGTCGGCGGTTCGGTGGTCAATACATCCACTCCAGCCGCACCGATTACGCCATCGCGCAGGGCATCGGCCAGCGCCTGTTCGTCGACTATGCCGCCGCGCGCCGTATTGATGAGCACCACAATCAGCCGCAATTCCGGCGCGGCCTCGATCCCATCGCGGCCGACCATGACCTTGTTGGACAACACGACTTCGGCGTTGGCGATACGCTCTGGCACTTGTTCGATTCGACTGGCGGGATACGATATAGCGTTCGGTAACACGGCGTCGAGCCGGCCGAGGTCCAGGTCGCCTGCGTCGAAGGAGTCACGGTCTAGAATTACACCATGCATGGATTATGGTTTACCAATGAGAAAAGTTGGGTTGATATTGGTTATTGTAACGTCCGTAGCTCGGCGCAACGGTATCGCGATCCGGTAGCGAGCCGCAATCCTGCTCGGACCAGTGCTCCGCACGTTGTCGCCCCAATACGATTTCATCGAAGTGCATGGAGGACTCGAACCGATCGCGCAACCGGCCGGCTTCGGCGTGGCGGTTACTCGCAGCTAACGTATATAACGCGAAAGCATCGATAATATTGTCGTCCCGGTCGCCGGTGTTCGTGGTACCGTGTTCTACTACTCGGCCCGTGTAGATGTTTGCGAGTTGATACTGTGCTTCGCTGGGCCCGTGTGTCGAGGGGCGGCACAGCCACGCTGCGGCAATTTCAGTATGGTAAAGCGGAGTCAGCCCACAGCAGTACGAGACGCCGAGTCTATATTGTGCTTCGGCGTCTCCGCCATACGCTGCGACGACCCATTGCGAACGGTACGCGCCAATATCGTCATTGATGCCGTCTGTGGCACAACCCGTGACGATCAGTAGCGCGGCTGCGACGGCAACAAACCGGGTTTTCATCGCGCCCACCGGTTGGAGCTGCCGGGTTGTGCAATGTCGCGATTGAGTCGTGCTGAGCATCCGTTGTATCGACTATTCGCCACGCCGTACCCGGGTTAGCAAACGTCGGTCGCGTTTGTCCGGACGGCGGGCGGGCGCGACTCGCAACGCCGCGTCGGCGCGCAGCTGTTCGGCGCGTTGCTTGCGTTGCTGCCGGCTGTCGTCGGTTTCTGCGTACAGGCGTTGTGCGTCATTGGCGGCCAGACGCCGCGTCGAAAACCCATCGACCACGATGCAGTAGCGGTACGGATCGCTTTGCACGCTCAACTTATCGCCGATCCGAATTGCCTTCGCGGGTTTTGCACGCACTCCGTTGACGGTAATCTTGCCACCTTTGATGGCGGTGACCGCAAGCTGTCGCGTCTTAAAAAACCGCGTCGCCCACAGCCAACTATCGAGCCGTTGCGTAGCCGGTTCGGCAGATTCTCGGCGTGCGGATGGGGGGTGGCTGGGCATTGCGCTTGTGTTACTTGAGGAGCGGCGTCTCGTAAGGTAACTCACAGGGCCGGTCGATCGCCAATCCAGGTCGTTAACTATGTTCATTGAAGTTTGGCGTTGGGCTCGACCAGCGCTTGGCATAGCACGATTTAGGGGACCTCAATTAGTCGCGATTGGGGTGCACCAGGTCAGTAAATTCGATCCGCCGGTCGTGATTCAATTGAGCCTCCTGTCAGTATCGATGCTACAAATAACGTTTGGAACCGACGCTTTACGAGATGCTCTGAATCTACATGGGCAAGACCGCAGTCGAGCTGTCGCCAGAGGGCGGTGATGTTGCCGATAAGGGGTTTTGGCCTTGAATTTTCGGCTGCGAAATTGACAACGTAGTCTATAATGTAAGTAATATGTTTCATCGAAATCTTGTTCGATCACGGCGGTACGGAGATGCACCCCAGGAAAATTAGTCGAAGCCGCTTCGCTCTCGGCACCCGGCCGTGGGCGGCCGCAATCTTAGTTTTGTCAGGCCTATGGTTCGCCACGCCAAGTTGGGCATTGGGACCAGCAGATGGCGAGATTGGGTTGCTGTGGTGGTCGAACGATTTCAGTATCGATGTGAGCGAGGGCGAAACCGAAGGCGGCGCGTTCGGGGGTCATGCCGAGGTCTGGTGGGACGACGCATGGGGATTAAAAGGTTCGCTGTACCGCTCGGATCTTGAAGATACCGGTTTCGAAAGCACTGACCATTTGAGTATTGACGTGAAGCGGCGGTTGTTTTCGCTGACCGATAACAGCTTTGTGGCTGTCGGTTTGGGTTGGGAAGATATCGATTTGGAAGACGGCACCGACAGTTCCGGTGCGCGACTGTTGCTCGAAGGGCGGGTCGGCGTGCTGGGCACTCTCTATCTATATGGGCAAACCGCGTGGTTCCCGTCGTTGGACGACGCAGGACAACGTACCGATCTCAATGGCAATGAATACGAAGCCGGATTGTCGTACGACCCATTTCCGTTCTTGTCGCTACGGGCGGGTTACCGACGATTCAAATTGGACTTTGACGACAGCACGGGCACGGGTATTTCCAGCGAGACCCGGGGATTTATCTTCGGCGCCGGTCTTCACTGGTAACGCGAATTTTATAGCCGGGGTCGCAGGATCATCGGGTCCTTTCCGGCAGAACACAGCACGTGTTCGGCATCGATGAGATCGTTCGTTCCGAACCCCTCTCGGTACTCGGCGTAACAACAAACCAGTAAATCCAGCGCGTCATCCGGTGCGGCCATGCCATTGTTGAATCCAGTCAGACTTAGTGCGGCCCGCAGCCGTAGCGAGCGAGCGCCTTGCTGGGAAGCGATATTCAACGCTGAGCGAAACGAATTTTCCGCTTCGGTCGGGCAACCGGGTTGGACGGCCAAATACAATTCACCCCGTAGCCGGTGCAGTTCTGCTTCCCAATGTCGTTCCTCGCTTTCATTGATGCGCGCCAATCCCTTGTCGATCGCGTCGAGTCCCTCGCTATAGCGGCCCGATTTCAGGTGAGCCGCAGCAGCGATTGACATCACCCACGGCAATCCGATTCCTGCCTCAAGCCGATTGATCTCTTCGAGCCCCGATTGTACCTGCTGTAATCCGATTTCATGGTCGCCGGCAATGATCGCGGAATGTCCTTGAAGAATCGTCACTACTGAACGGAAGTAGGCGAAATCGTACTCCGTAGACAGTGCCATCATCTCAGATGCTAGGGTTTGCATAACGTCAGTTTGCCCACAACAAATTCTTGTTACGCACGCCCAAAACAATGCGAGCGCGACACTAAACGGTTGGGTAAGAGTCTGCGCAGTGCTGATTGCCTTGTCGCTCATGCCAATCGCTTGTTCGGGCCGGCCAGAAATCCATAATGTCCATGCCAAGTGCGCGTACAAGGTCGGCTGAATATCGATTTGGGCCGCGAGGACGGTGGATTTCTTTTGCTGTGGAGCATAGGTGATCGCACCCAGTTCAAGCTGCTTACGGGCAGTGACAAATTCACCACGCCAGAATGCGCAAGCCCCGAGCATGTAGTGCCCAAGCGTGGTGGCGCGAGGGTCATTGCTTGTGGCGGCGAAATTCAACATGCGTTGGCCCAATGTGTGGGCAGTCGACAGATCGCCGCGTGTGTAATAACAGGTGTACAACCCACGCAATGCATCGATACGTTGCGTCGTGTCCCCGGCATTGGAACTCAATCGGTCGGCGCGCATAAACGCCTGTTCGGTATCGTGGCTGGCAAATCCGCGGGTCGCACGATAGGCGGCGCCGAGCAGTATTTGCAATCGCAGTTCGCTTTGCGCCTGTGTGGGGTCCGCCGCTTCGCTCGGCAATAGATCCAAGCCCCGGCGCGCATGGCCAATTACTTCCCGAAACGCCGAGCGGTCGAGAGCGCGGCCGGCGGCCTGTTGCCAATACTGCATCGCCTCGGGCACCATTCCGGCGGCACTGTAGTGATGCGCAACTTCCTCGGGTTCAGGGCCGATTTCGGCGCTGAGACCCGCAGTCAGAATATGGGCAATGCGGCTGTGTAAGTGACGGCGTGTTGTCCGCAGTAAACTCGCGTATGCTTCGTCTTGTACGAGCGCGTGTTTAAACATAAAGGCTTCTCGCGGCGCGACGTCTTGTTGCAATATCAAATCGGCGTCGATCAAACGTGCGAGCCCATCTCGGATTGTATGCTCCGGTGATTCACATACAGCGCTAAGCATCTCGTAGCTGAACTCTCGCCCGATCGCGGCGCCGATTTGAGCCAACTCTTTGGCTTTGCCGAGGCGGTCGAGTCGCGCCATCAGCGAGTCATGCAGCGTCGATGGGATATGCATCGGCGAGTGCGGGCTCTTGAGCGTAAAGCGGTCAGCCTGTTCCTCAATTTCGTTAGAGCTCATGATTGCCTTCGTCAATTCCTCGATAAATAACGGAATACCGTCGCACTTACCGACAATTTGCGCTGGAAGCTCCGGGGGCAGCGGTTTGTCGCCGGTGACGCGATCGACGATATACAGGGCATGTTGATCCGAAAGCCGGTCCAGTGCGATCTCGGTGACGTACGGATAGTTCAGCCACTGTAGCGGAGCAGTGAAGTCGGGGCGATATGTGATTACCAACATGATGCGCGCTCTATTCAGGCAATCGATGATGGAATCGAGGAAATCCATCGATGTCGGATCGATCCATTGCGCATCTTCAAACATCGTAAACACGGCCTCCTCCGACGACATTTCGGTGTACAGATCGATCAGGGACTGAACCGTGCGTTGTTTGCGTTGCACCGGGCTTATGCCGTTGCTCATCCGGTCGGAGCGCGAGTCGTGCAGTATCCGATCGAATATTTGGCGTGCTTTGCGTACTCGCATAACCGCCTTGGGAACTTCGTGGATTGGCGTGTTGTGAATATCGATATGTAGATTGTTCGTTACGTATTGTTCCGCCCGCTCCAGGTGAGAAGTGAACGGGTATAACGGGCTATTGGTATGATGTGGCGAACATTGATAGATAATTCGAGTAGGTTGTTCGCTACGGACGCGGCGATGAAACTCCTCGGCAATGCGCGACTTGCCGATGCCGGCGTGGCCGTGTACCAACACGACTTGCCCGCGGCCGGCCCTGGCCCGATTCCAGCAGCCAAATAACCGGTCAAGATCCGCGTCGCGGCCTACCACCGGTGTTAGTCGTTCCGACTTGGCCGCTGCAAACCGCGTACGAATTGTTTCGGAGTCGTCCACTGACCAGATCCGCACCGCAGCGCCGATTCCGTTCAAATGTTGATTTCCAAGATCCTTAAAATCGAAAGTTCGGCGCAGCAGAAGTTTGGTGGTGTCAGACACCACGACCGAGTTAGATGCCGCGGCGGTTTGTAAGCGCGCTGCCAAATACGGGGTGCTGCCGACGACTGCGTTTTGTTCGGAGGCGCCGTCACCGATCAAATCACCCGCTACCACCAAACCCGTGGCGATACCGATACGCACTGCCAATTCGGCGGTTTCGCTCGCGGGT
The DNA here is from genome assembly GCA_029862885.1 of Gammaproteobacteria bacterium. GTDB lineage: Bacteria > Pseudomonadota > Gammaproteobacteria > Arenicellales > JAOTWM01 > JAOTWM01. The sequence goes on along the minus strand of JAOTWM010000042.1, from coordinate 12,867 downwards.
AACGCGGATTGAAGTTCCGGTACCGTGCGAACGATGCCGAGCGCGGCCCGTACCGCGCGCTCCGCGTCGTCCTCATGAGCCAGCGGATAGCCGAAATAGGCCATTATCCCATCGCCGACGAAGCGCGCGACGTGACCGTCATAGCGGACGACGAGTGAATGGCACAGCGTTTGATAGGCACGAATGAATTCGCGCATATCTTCCGGATCGAGCCGTGTTGTGAGTGCCGTTGAGCCTACTAAGTCGCAAAACATCACGGTAATCTGTCGGCGTTCACTTGCGGCCGAGCGTACTTTGAAATCGGATGTTAGTGCCGCAGAGTCCGCGGCTGACGGTGCTGACCGAAATGGGTTGGCAAGTGCGCGGCCGCAACCGCCACAGTACGATTCGCCGGTGAGGTTATCGAACCCGCAGGCGGCGCAGCGCAGCGCAAGCGCGACGCCGCATTGCTTGCAAAAGCGTCGTTCTTCCCGATTCGCCGTGTGGCATACGGTGCATGCCAAGCCCATGGATATCCCCTTCCTCGCGAATCATCACAAAACGTTCGACTTTGCTTGACGAGGCAGTGATCGGTTTGAAGCGGACCTCGTCGCGACGTTTCCCGCGATTCCCCGCGTCCACCTTAGCGCGGTGGAGGTAGGGGGTCAAACCTATGGAGTCGCCGACAGCTTGCGTTCAGAATTAACATTACAATTAGGGTCAATCGAGCGAGCTAGGGGGGAATTCCATGTCCACAAAGCATTCCGACGTATCCATTCAGGCGCTTCGCCAGATCGAAGTTTTTCGATCGGTCGATGACGACACGCTGCGATCGTGGCGGAACGAATTTGAATGGCACCGCTATTCGGCCAACCAGCAAATTGTTTCTCAAAATGAGCCATCAAGCGACGTGCATTTTGTTTGCGGCGGTCTGGTGCGGGCGACGATCTTCGCAGCCAGCGGAAAGGAAGTAACGTTTCAGGATTTGGGTCCAGGGGAGATTTTCGGTGAACTCGCGGCAATCGATAGCAAACCACGTACGACCCATGTGCTAGCGTTAGCCGATTCGCTGGTGGCGACAATGACGGCGAGGCATTTCTTGCGGTTGTTGCACAATCGTCCGGATGTTGCGATAGCAACTCTACAGCGGTTGAGTGGGTTGGTTCGACGTCTATGCGACCGCGTCGTCGAGTTTAGTACGCTCGGCGTAAAGAACCGCATTCAGGCGGAACTTCTGCGTTTGGCGCGCGCCAATGGCGTACAGAATAATCGAGCGTTAATCGAACGGCTGCCTACGCATGCGGAAATTGCGAGTCGGGTCAGCACGCACCGCGAAGCCGCTACCCGGGAGTTGAATCGCCTGATTAAAAGTAAAATACTGCAACGCGAGGGCAAGAGCTTGGTGGTTACCGATGTTGCGCGTCTCGAACGTATGGTTGAGGACGTACAGGATCACTGATGTCGGTCTCGCACAACGCAAATTTTGTTGTGAGAAATATCACAGCGGATTTTGAGTCAATGTGGATAATGCGAGTGGCACCTGGATGTGCGATTCGGACAGGGAAGTCCCACCCCAGCCGGACGGAGGTAGATCTTCTAGCGGTCAACGGACGCGCGGCCGCAACCTCAAATCGGTTGGACGCCCGCGCACAGGGAGGTGCCGGCGACAGCCGCTTGGTGACAAGCGGATTGTGCCACCCAAGAGAGGGTTCGCCTTCTCGGCCGGAGCCGCTCACGGACGAGCGGCTCCGTTTTACTTGGTGAGTCAAATGACCACTGCATCGAGGTGCATCGTCGGTCGATGATAGACTTAGATACGATTCGGCGGCGCTTGGGTGCGCATCGGCCGCAGCTGCTCGACGTTAGGAATCGCAAGCAAGCATCGGTCGCGCTCGTGTTGCGGCGACAACGCGATATGCTCGAAATGCTGTTTATCGAGCGTGCGCAACACGGTGGGGATCCGTGGTCCGGTCAGATGGCGTTTCCCGGTGGGCGGCGTGAGATCCATGATCCGGATATTCGGGTTGCGGCCGAGCGCGAAACACTCGAGGAACTGGACCTGGTGCTCGCCGATGCGGGGGCGCTGGGACGAATTGACGATCTGCAGGGGCAGTCGGGCGGCAAACCGCTTGGTCTCGTCATCGCCTGCCATGCTTATATTCTGGATCGCCCGGTTACCCTGAGCCCGAATTACGAAGTGCAAGATTACTTGTGGGTTCCGTTGCCGACCCTGCTAGACCCGGCCAATCAAGTTATGCATCCTTCCCCGAGCCACGGTGGTAAACCGTACCCTGGCATTCGCGTCTCGGATGTACCACAACATGTGGTATGGGGATTAACGTATCGCTTTGTTGAAGCGTTTTTTCGGGCTGTCGGGGTGTCCACGGGAAATCCGGAAATAGACGGGAGTACCGCTGGCGACCCGAATCCGGATTCCCTAGAATAAAGCGCTTACGTTTCGGTGTTGGACATAGATATTGATCGAGCCCATAAAAACTACTGTTGATCAGCGCGGCCGCGCGATTCGGGATCTGCGCATCTCGGTCACCGACCGCTGCAATTTCCGGTGCGTCTACTGTATGCCCAAGCATTTGTTCGGGTCAGATCATGCATTTCTAGACCGCAAACAGCTGCTGAGCTTTGAGGAGATCGAACGAGTTGCGCGTGCGTTTGTCGCCAATGGCGTCAGGAAGCTGCGTATCACGGGCGGCGAGCCGTTGGTGCGACGAGAAATCGAAAAGCTGATTACGCAACTCGCTGCGATAGGCGGGGTGGAGGACTTGAGTCTTACCACCAACGGATCACTACTCACCGCCGACCGCGCGCGCGCGTTACGCGAAGCGGGTCTTAAGCGGGTCACGATCAGCCTCGACGCGTTGGATAACGATATTTTTAAGGCGATCAATGACGTCAAATTTCCGGTCGGTCGCGTGCTGGACGCGGTAAACAATGCCCGGACTGCGGGCCTCGATCCCGTGAAGGTCAACATGGTGGTGGTGCGTGGGTCTAACGACGGCGAGATCCTGCCTATGGCGGAGCATTTCCGAAACAATGGCGTGATCTTGCGGTTTATCGAGTATATGGACGTCGGCACCAGCAATGGCTGGAATATGGAGCAGGTCGTGTCGGCCGCAGAAATCTCCGAAATCGTTAATGAGGAGTTTCCAATTTTACCGGTCGCCCCCGGATACCGGGGCGAAGTCGCAAAACGTTGGCGGTATATCGACGGTGCGGGCGAAATCGGGATTATTTCATCAGTAACCCAGCCGTTTTGCGGTACTTGCACCCGCGCCCGTATTTCCGCGGAAGGCCAGGTTTACACGTGCTTGTTCGCGAGCCAAGGACATGATTTACGCGAACTGGTGCGCAGCGAAATCGACGATCGGGAGCTCGCACAGGCCATCGCACAGATCTGGCGGCGGCGCGACGATCGTTATTCGGAAATTCGCTCGGATGCGACCAGCGCGATACCGAAAATAGAAATGTCGTACATTGGCGGTTAGCCGGGACAGTTCATGAACGGCTCGGTCTTCGGGGGGATCGTGCCGCATGCGATGTGCGATTTTTCTGGGAGTTCCGAACAGAACAAGCCGTGTGGAGCCGCCGTACCATAAACCACCGCGTAACCGATTCAAGTATTGATAGGATTCTTGATTTGTGGTCCGCCTTCGCAAAATATCCGGACTAATTTTGTAGGTGCTCCAAAAGTCGAGGCATGAGTTCCACGAGGTTGCATGGACGGGTGCGGTAATCGAGTTGATGCCCAATGAGTTTATCCCAAGCCGTCGCGCAGGCGCTGCTGGAGCCCGGTAAACAGAATACATAGGTAGCATTGGCGACGCCGCAAAATGCTCGCGACTGCAAGGTCGACGTGCCGATATCGTCGTATGACAGAACCCGAAACATTTCTCCGAAGCCATCGATATGTTTGTCGAGCAATGGTGCGACCGCTTCCGGGGTGCCGTCGCGGCCGGTAATACCGGTGCCGCCAGTAGAGATGACGACCTGCACCGCCGGGTCGGCAATCCATGCTGAGACCACGGCACGAATCGCGTAGATATCGTCCCGTACGATGCGTTTTTCAATCGCGCGGTGCCCTGCGCCTTGCACCCGGTTTACCAACAACGCACCGGATTTGTCATCGGCATCGGTGCGCGAATCGGAGATCGTCAATACTGCGATCGAGACCGGGATCAACTCGCGTTTTGGCGTGCTCTTGGCATTGGTTGACATATACGTATTCCTGGTTCGCTGAAATGGGTGTCTAGCGCGCGCCACGATGTCCGCACGACGCTAAACTCCGAGCGGAAATCCGCAAAGTTAATGGTAAAATACCAGAATGGCGGTGACGATACGATTTTTCGCGGGTCTCAAAGAGCAACTCGGCGTCGAGCGCCGCGAGGTTGACGCGGCGGTCATAAAGACCGTCTCGGATGCGTGGCGAGCCGTGGTGGCGCATGAGGAACTTCCGGATAATATTTTGATCGCGTTGAACCTCGAGTACGCGACTGCGGATCGGGCCGTGCGTGATGGCGATGAGGTCGCGTTCTTTCCACCGGTCACCGGGGGTTGAGCGTGAAGGTCAGAATTGTCGAGGATTCGTTCGACCCGTGGACGGTGCTTGCCGAATATGAGGCCGAACATTCAGCGGCTGGGGGAAATATCGGCGCTACCGCGACGTTTGTCGGTACGATGCGGGATTTTAATGAAGGGGTGGCGGTCAATAGCATGACCCTCGAGTACTATCCGGGGATGACCGAAAAGCATTTGCAGCAAATCGGCGCGGCGATAGCACAATTACACAGTCTGGTCGATTGGCTCATTGTGCACCGGGTTGGAAGGATGCAACCGGGTGAACCCATCGTGCTGGTGGCAGCCTGGTCGGCGCATCGTGTCGAGGCATTCGCCGCGTGCCGCGAGATTATGGAGGACTTAAAGGCACACGCGCCATTTTGGAAGAAAGAACAGCTAACGGATGGCGAACGCTGGGTCGAACACAATACACCGGGCTAAGCACTCCGTAACGGATATCGACTCGGCTCCTAGCTTGATTACTGAGAGGTATTGATTAGTGGATAAGCAACAGCAAACAGAGATCGAAGCGGCTGTCTTTCAGCGCCTTGTGGAGCATTTTCGTACTCATACCGATGTACAAAACATCGACGTTATGAATTTGGCGAGTTTCTGCCGCAACTGCCTGTCCAAATGGTATCAGGCCGCAGCGGACGAGCGGGGTATCGAAATGAGCTATGATGCGGCGCGCGAAGTTATTTATGGCATGCCCTATTCGCAATGGAAGGAGCAATACCAAACCCGAGCCAGCGACGAGACGATGGCGGTTTATAAAGAGAAACATCAGGCCATGGAGTCGGTGGGAAAGTAAAGTAACCGCTGGTTTCCAAGCTGGCCCAAACCAATTCGGGGTTCAGTCAATGATAAAAGGTTTGCATCACAACGCGTATCGTTGCCGCGATTCGGAGCAGACCCGGCAATTCTATGAAGAGTTTCTGGGTTTGCCGCTAGCCGATGCTTTCGAAATCGCAACCACTAAGACCGGTCGCGCCACGAAAGTATTGCATTCGTTTTACCGCATGGACGATGGTTCCTTCCTGGCTTTTTTCGAAGCGCCCGACATGCCGTTCGAATTCAAGAAGCAACATGATTTCGACTTACATATTGCGGTGGAAGTCGATAACGACGCGCTGATAGACATGTTTGAAAAAGGCAAAGCGCTGGGAATGGCGCCGCGCGGAATTTCCGATCACGGTTTTATCCGCTCCATTTACTTCCGAGACCCAAACGGTTACGTAATCGAGCTTACGGCTAAGCAACCCACAGAGAGTCCTGCCACCGAAGAACAGGCTCGAGCTGCGCTCGATAGATGGCAGGCGGCGAAATAAAACAAACAGGGTGTCGGTATCGTGTCACGAGCCAATACATCACCACACCCGTTTCCGTTGGGGTGAATCGTGCGGCCATTTCATTCAACTGATACACAGAGTAACTTCGTTGATTTACCCTCTATGCGTGAAACTCCAGGCTATCGGGTCATCGATGGCGATCCACGCGCTTCGGTGCGATTCGACCGCGGTTCGGCCGACTCGGCCCAGCGCCTTGGAGTATGGATGTGTACCCCGGGCACGTTCGAATGTGTGGAGTCGGGCGACGAACTACAAACTGTCCTGGAAGGCAAATTGAGTGTCACTCAAGCGGATGGCACGGTTCACGAATTTACATCGGGGGACAGTTTTTACACAGACAAAGGCGAACGCCTAATCTGGGAGATCGTGCAGACCGTGAAGAAGGTGTTCTTTGCCTATAATAGAGACGGTGCCTTATAGATTCTTATCTTAGATTTATCATAAGCCACCCTTGAAGTCGCTATACGAAAATAATCCATGGCAGCAAAGACTGACTTAACTTGAATACGTTCTGAAAGACGGGAATGCCTAATACGCTCACAAGCAGCAAACTCAGAAGTACGTAATTCCCGTATCTATCATTGTAATATCGGTACATTTGCGACAGTTTTCTGGGCAGGAAATAGGGAAGAATATAGTGGCCGTCGAGTGCTCCGATTGGGATTAGGTTAAATATCATCAATAAAAGATTGATCTGTGCGAGATAGACAAAAAATGTCTTGGTGCCGACCTCTGAGAAGTAGGGCCAGCTTAGACTGTCACCCAAAACAAAAATATTGATCGCAACGATAGCCACCAAAAGATTCATCCCGGGTCCGGCCGCCGATACCCACAGATCAGCCCAGCGCGAAGTGAAGTTACGAGGATCGGTAGGTACGGGTTTTGCGTAACCGAATCCGACGAATATCACCATCAGCATACCCATTGGGTCAATATGGGCAATCGGATTGATGGTTAAGCGGCCAGCACGCTCCGCGGTATCGTCGCCGAATAGCTTGGCGGTATATGCGTGGCCGAATTCGTGAAACGACAAAGAGATAATCAAGGCGATCAAGATCAGTGCGAACACTAAGACATGGCCTTGGTATAAAAGAGTAATCATAAAACTAGCAGTGCTTTTCTGCGCTCAGGTAATAGTTGGCGGTCAATTCTACGCATCTTACCGTGACGAAGCGGACGCCGATTGGTCGGTGGGGTGGATTGTGAGCTATCGGTTGCGTCAATGCTAGGGCAGCAGTCCGACCGGCAAATTGGGGCTCGGGCTACCTTCCTAAATAGTTAAGCGTGTTGCCAGAATCAGATTCGCACGAGTCCAGCTAGACAATTGTCAAATGCCTCGCAGTAAAAATCTACGTCGTTTGCGGTTGTTCTAAATCCAACCGCGGGGCTTGCGCTGTAGATGGCTTCCCAGACGCCGCGATTCGCGAGATACAGGCGGATTAGCTGCCGCAGTGGCAGATTTTCGCTTGCTTGCATTTGCCGGGCGTTGGCGGGGAGATCCGGGGCGAAAAAATAGCCCGATCGACAATAAAAACGGATCGTGCTCCAAGGTAAACCGTGCGCCTCTATCTTGTTCTGGATTCCGTCGGCGAGTCGTCCACCAACGTCGTTGGCGCGTTGGTGTGCCTGTTGTGTCATGACGCGTTCCAAAGTGCAACGCGCGGTGGCCATCGAAAGAGCATTACCGAACAATGTGCCGCCGGTCGCGACGACGGCAGTGGTTGCAAAACTTGGTAATTCGGAATCGGATTGGGACTCGAGAATCGACGCTACGTCTTCGGTCATGCCGTAGGCCCCGATCGCAACGCTGCCACCGATGGCTTTACATAATGTCAGAATGTCGGGGTCAAGTTTCCATTCGTTGGACAGTCCACCGAAAGCGCAGACATTGGTATGAGCTTCGTCAATAATCAACAGGGTACCGTGGGTTCGGGTGAGCTCGCGGAGCGCGGTGTGAAAGTTCGATTCCGGTTGGATGACGCCAACATTAGTCAGCGCCGGCTCGGTGATGACGCACGCGATGTCGTGATTTTTCAAGCTGCGCTCGACCGCGTCAAGGTCGTTAAACTGCACGATGTGCGCGTGTTTTTTAACATCCTCCGATATCCCCGCGCCTTCGAGGATACGCTCACCGCCGTCTTCAGCGACTAATGTATCGTCGATCATGCCGTGATATTTGCCCGCGAACATCAATATGTCGCTGCGACCGGTTATGGCGCGTGCAATGCGTATCGCTTCGGTATTGGCGCTCGATCCAGCCAACGTGAATTGCCATTTCGGTAAGCCGAACCGCGAGCTCAGTTGCTCGGCCACGGCGATGGAATCTTCATTGGGTAACATAAATTGACTGCCACGCGCCATTTGCTCGCTGGCCGCGGCCGTGAGCTGCGGTTCAGCATAGCCAAATGGCATACTGGTGTCCGCCAAATTCATATCCAGATAGCGATGGCCATCGACGTCAACAAAATAGGCACCGTCACCAGATTTGACGAACATGGGCGGATGGTCATAGAGCTGCACCATCCACGCCATCGGTACGCCATTGGGCATGTATTTTTGGGCCTGTTGCCACAGCGCCGTCGAACGCGGCCGGTTCGCAATGAAACGCTCAAGTTCGCGCGCGCGTAGTTTGTCGATTTGGGTATCGCTTATCGCCATTGGCGGTGACTCCCTCGTCAATAACTTTTAGCGGTCAACAATTGATCGCGTAGTGTTTGGTGGTTCGGGTTTAGCATTGCGGTCCGTGTCCCATCACTTCATCCTACGCGGGCGGTTTAACCCCAACCCAATAGGTTGTGTCAGCTTCTATGGAGTCACAGTCATTCGTGGCGATCGTCCGCAATTTCCGGAAGCCCCGTATCAATTCGCCGGGTTGGAGCAAATACCGGGCGTTAAATCCGGGATGTTGACGCTGCCGATTGGTGTTAAACGTTTTGTAGAACAGCAGTCCACCGGGTTGCAATGCTCGCATCAAGGGTGCGAACAGATTCCGATCGAGGTATCGAACTACGACAATGACATTAAACCACGCCTTCGGCAGGGGGTGCTCATCGAGGTTAGCGACGACTGCCAATAATTGTAAGTCGCAATGTTGTGCCATACGACATCCGATGCGCAGGCCCTCGATACTCACGTCAATGGCATATGCATCGTAGCCGCGACTCGCGAGATACAACGCATTGTCGGCCGTGCCCGCCGCGACATCGAGCGCGCGCCCGCGGCCGTCCAGCAGCGCTTGGTGATCGACAAGCAACGAATCGGGACGCGGAACCGGGTTGGGTTGCCGTCCGCAATAGCGCTGGTCCCAGCGTTCGCGATCGGTGCGCACGATGTTCTTACACTAAGCCGTAGAACGGCTCGACATCGACCAGCGTGTCTGCTGTTACGTCGCCGGACTCCAGCGGTAGCACGATAAAACAGTTGGCCTGGCTCATCGAATTCAAAATGCCGGAGCCCTGCGCGCCCGTACTGTGTACGCTTAGACCCCCGTCGGGGTCGGTGGTCAGGTAGCCGCGTTGAAATTCGAGGCGCCCCGGTCGTTTCCGCAAATCCGATTGCAGCCGCGCCTTGATGCGCATCGGATGTACGTCGTGCTCGCCCATCAGTCGCCGCAATGCGGGCATGACGAACTGGTAGAAAGTGACCATGACCGATACTGGGTTGCCCGGTAATCCAAAGAATAATGCATCGCCGACGCGACCAAATGCGAGCGGCCGCCCCGGCTTCATCGCCACCTTCCAGAAATTTACCGATCCCAGTTGCCGAAGGGTATCGGTAACATAGTCGGCATCGCCCACCGAGGCGCCGCCGGTCGTTATGATCGCATCCGCCATTGCGGCGGCGCTGCTAAACGCGTCACCGGTCGCGTCGGGTTCGTCACGCACGACTCCCATATCAATCAGGTCGACACCGAGCCGTGTGAGCATACCGTGCAACGTATATCGGTTGCTGTCATAGATCTGCCCGAGTTGCAGAGGCTCGCCGATCGATCGCAACTCATCGCCGGTGGAGAAAAACGCCACGCGCGGTTTACGTACCACCGTCACCTCACCCATGCCCAGCGACGCCAGCAAGCCGAGCTCCGTTGGGCTCAGCCGCTTACCGGCCGGCACGACAATCGCGCCTTCGGCAATATCCTCGCCCGCCGCGCGAACGAACTGGCCCGCACGGTGCCCCGTCCCGAGCGTCACGCTATCACCGTCGGCCTCGCAGTCCTCTTGCATGACGACCGTATCGGCACCGTTCGGCAGTATTGCACCAGTCATAACGCGGGCGCATTGATCGGTTTCTACGCGTCCGTCCAGTGGCCGCCCGGCCCAAGCGGTACCGATCACGCGCAACGCTTTTTCGCCACTACTCGGCAAATCGGCGCTGCGTACGGCGTAGCCATCCATTGCCGAATTGCTGTGGGCAGGAACGGCTGAAGGGCACGTAACGGACCTCGCGGAGATGCGCCACAATGCGCTGCGCAACGGCACCTGTTCGATCCCCGCTAAGGTCTCCACCGTCTCCTGGATGCGACCCAGTGCTTGGTCGACCGTTAAGGAATTGGGGTCGAAGTCCTCCATGCATCCCGCTGCATGGGTCACATTCAGCTTATTCATTGCGTCGCCACGGCCCCGACTTTCCACCGGATTTTTCCAGAAGCGCTACGCTGCCGATTGTCATCTCACGGTCGATGGCTTTGCACATGTCGTATACCGTGAGCAACGCGACTTGAACCGCCGTCAGCGCTTCCATTTCGACGCCGGTGCGGTCGTGAGTCTCGACGGTCGCCGTACAGCGCACCTGAGGTTCGGATTCCACTGTGGTCAACTCGACGTTTACATGGGTTAAGCTCAGCGGATGGCACAAAGGTATGAGGTCGGCGGTGCGTTTGGTTGCCATTATTCCGGCTAAGCGTGCCACGCCGAGCACGTCGCCCTTTTTGGCCGTACCCTCCACAATCGCGCGCAGTGTGCCGGCGCGCATCGTAATAACGCCTGCCGCTACGGCTCTCCGCGCACTCTCCGGTTTCTGACCGACGTCCACCATATGGGCTTCGCCGGCGGCATTGAAGTGAGTTAATTTGGTCATCGCGTATCGATATGATATCTGGTTCCCAGGGCACATGCAGATCGAGTACGCTACCCGCAAGACGCACGTCACGCAAGCCTCTGGTCTGGTGCCAGGCGTTGCCGGATGTTACGCATGAAGTCCGAACTTATGTGTGTGAGCGCGCCGATCGCCCGAGCGCTCACCGGACCTCCACTGGCGGTAGTTATTGAATAATCCTGGATCGACCTGATTGCGCCGAAATGTCAGAACAGTCTATCGTTTTCTATATCTTTGTAATTTTTACCGGCGCCGCGGTGTTGGCGACACTCGCGCTGTACGCCCGGCAGGCGTTGCCGGTCGCTTATATTGTGCTGGGGGGGTTGTTGGGTCCTTGGGGCATTGCGCTGGTCGATGATGCCGCCTTGATCGAGGATATCGCGCACGTCGGAATCATCTTTCTGTTATTTCTGCTGGGCCTTGACCTCTATCCGCAAAAACTCATTCAGCTACTGCGGCAGACGACGATTGTGACGGTGGCAAGCGCCGTCGTGTTCGCCGTGCTCGGGTACTCGGTGGCGACGGCGTTCGGACTCGGCACGACCGCGGGCGTCGTTATCGGTGTCGCGACGATGTTTTCCAGTACCATTATCGGCATAAAGCTATTGCCCACCACGGTGTTGCACCACCGCCACACCGGTGAGGTCGTGATCAGTGTGTTGTTGTTACAGGACGTCGTCGCAATTGTCGTATTACTGGTGTTGCACGGCGTCGGGCGTGGTGACGCGACGATGGGCGATGTGGCTCTGTTGTTGGCCGCGTTGCCGGTGATGGTGTTATTGGGAATTGGTATCGAACGATATGTGTTGTTCCCGTTGTTCCGGCGCTTCGATCGCATCCAGGAATATGTATTTCTGCTAACTCTGGGGTGGTGTCTGGGTATGGCGCAGATCGCAGAGTGGATCGGCCTGTCCTATGAAATAGGCGCGTTTATCGCTGGCGTAGCAGTGGCCGCCAACCCGATCGCGCGGCATATCGCCGACAGCCTCAAGCCACTGAGGGATTTCTTTCTGGTTATGTTTTTCTTTGCGCTAGGCGCCGGGTTCAATATAAATGAGGCACAAAACATATGGCTGCCGGCTGCCACCTTGGCACTGCTCGTGTTGCTGGTGAAACCCGTCGTGTTTCGTTTTCTATTGGTATCGGTGGCCGAGACGAAAAAACTCGCATGGGAGATCGGAGTCCGCCTCGGACAGTTAAGCGAGTTCTCTTTGCTAATCAGCTTTCTCGCTTTGGAATCCGGGTTGATGACCGCGCAGGCTGCCTATTGTGTACAGTTGGCGACGATTCTCACGTTTATTGGGTCGTCATACTTAATTGTCCTGCGTTACCCGACACCGATCGCAGTATCGGATAGCTTGCGTCGTGACTGACCTTCCACTGGATTATGATTGAACCCGCACCCTGCGCCTGGTCTGCTGTCACGGTAGTCGGATGTGGCTACGTGGGCCGGCGCGTCGCACGGTACTGGCGAGGCCGCGGTATCCGCGTAGCCGGAGTGGTATGTTCAGCCGAGAGTGCGGCGCGCCTGCGGCGCGATGACATTGAACCGATTGTCGCCGACCTCGATATCCGTTCGGAATCGAGATCGTGGCCGGGTGCGGCATCGCTTCTGTACTATTTTGCAGCGCCGCCCCAAACGGGTCGTGCCGATACGCGATTGCCCCGATTCTTGGACAACCTTGACAGCACTACTGGCATGCGATTGGTGTTAATCAGTACGACGGGTGTGTATGGTGACTGTGCGGGTCGCTGGATTGACGAAAAGGAACCGCCACGACCGGCCACTGACAGGGCACGGCGGCGACTTGATGCCGAGCGTTCGGCACAGCGTTGGGGGCGCCGGAATGGAGTGCCGGTAGTTGTGTTAAGA
>JAOTWM010000425.1 GCA_029862885.1 Gammaproteobacteria bacterium | reverse complement strand
CCGCCGCCCAGTTGATAGACATCAAAGGTAAGCCTCGGCAAGGCCGTGACCGGCTCGGTACCCACCAGGCCGAGGAGAATACCAAACGAGGCCGCAACAAGGCCCCGGCCGATGGATGAGGTGCCAATACCGGCGATAACTGTCAACGCCAGTGAAATCAGCGCAAATATTTCTGCCGGCCCCATGAACAGGGCGACGGCGGCAAGGGGTGCGGCGATCATTATTAGCACCAGGGTAGACAGGAAGTCACCGGCTACCGAACTGTAGAGGGCCATGCGCAGGGCTTTTTCACCCTTGCCCTGCTGTGTCAACGCATATCCGTCCCACGCAGTCGCCGCCGCTTCTGGTGTGCCCGGTGTGCGTAATAGTACTGCTGATACCGCCCCGCCAAAAAACGCGCCCTTGTTAAGCCCCACCAAGAAGCCAATGGCGGTGAGCGGCGTCATGTAATAGGTAATTGGAATGAATAACGCGATCGCCATCGGGCCATTGATTCCGGGGATGGCGCCGACCAGAACACCTATGGCCACGCCGATAAAGAGAAACATCAGGCTGTTCGGCGATACGGAGTCTAATAGTCCGGCAATGATCAATTCCATGGGATTTAAGTTCTGCCTGGCGTTTTCGTTACTGAAATATCTGAGGACCCGGCACGGGCACGCCGAAGCCGTAACGCATAGTGACGTAGAGTACCACCACCAGCACGACGGAAACGACGACCGACTGGATCCATTTTCGACTGCCGATGACGTACTGCAGAATCATCAGAAAAGCAAATGACGCAAGCTCGTAGCCGATGAGATCTATGGCCACAAGCAGTAGCACGCACGGAATCATGATGCTGCAGAGATGCTTGAGATTCACCCGTCCGACCTGGGTAAATCCGCCGCCATCTCCCTGTTCCCCTGGGAAATTGGTTTCTGCGACAGGTATTGGCTTGTTCATTGACACAGCCAGAACAACGCGCACCAGGGAAATACAAGCCATGAAAAGCATGACGCAGACAGCCACATTCGGCACCATCGCGGGTGGCGCACCGTAGCCGGGATAGGCCGGGGTATAGACGGGAATGGCCCAGGTGAGCATCAAGATGCAAAAGCCGATGATCAACAGGTATCCGATGGTGTCTCGTCTTATCCTAGTCACGTGATTATCCTATCTCCCGCGATGTGTCTGGGAATCAGTATCGCCGATCTGTAACCCGATCCGGACCGGCAAGAGGACGAGGCTACTTCATTGCCGCCTGTTTGCCGAAGGTATCGTATAACCCCTTCACCGTCTTGTCAGCATGGGCCTCCCCCCACTTGACCGGCCGCATCAACAGGTTCCCGGTGATGAATTCCTGTGTCTCGGGACTGTTAGCCAACTCGTCTGCGGCCGCTAGGAGTTTATTTTTTGCCTTTTCGTCCAGACCCTTCGGTGCAACCAGGGCAACAATCATTTCAACCTGTTCGTCGTAACCCTGTTCGCGCAAGGTTGGTACCTCGGGAAGCGGCGGCAGACGTTCACCGAGGGCGGCGGCGATCAATTTGATACTGCCGGCCTCTACGTGCTTGTAGAGAATAGCACCGACATAGCCGACGTCGGCATGACCACCCGTCACGGCCTTGATTACCGAGGGCCCGCCCTTGGAGGGAATCAGGGACAGTTTTACGCCTTCCTGCTTCGCGATCCGTATAATTGCGTCTCGATCGTCGGCCCCATGGAACATGGCCACCATGGCCTTGTTGTTTTTCCTATGCCACTCGAACGCCTCCTTCAATGTGTTCCAGGGCTTGTCGCTTTTGGAGATAAACCCGCTCGAATTCAACGCAACCAGGGTCAGAAAATCGAAGTCTTCGGGTTTATAGGTTAGCTTGCCGTGATGGGGAGCGTAGGTATAGGCCGTCAGCGAGGTTACGCCGATGACGTAGCCGTCTGGTTTTGCCCTGCTGAGTTCTGTCGCCATGACAGTGCCGTGCGAGCCAGTCACGTTCTTGACATTAATAGGCTGTCCCAGAATCTTGCTCATGCGCTGACCCAGCCCGCGGGTAAGGCGGTCGATCTGGGCGCCAGGTTGCGTCATCGTAAGGAAAGTAATCGGCCGGCTGGGGTAATCGGCTGCACTGGCACTTGTAATGACTGCAGCCATCAGCAGGCCGAATCCAGGTTTAAAAAATTTATTCATCGTCAGTTCTCCGTGGCATCAGTTTTGCGTAGGGTCGATATCCTCAGAAGCAGGATTGGCACTTGTTATTATGAGTGCCTGATACTACCGAGCTTGTGTTTGCATGTTTGTCGCCTGGATGACAATAAACACTTTTACAGGGTACTATAAATAAATTTTATGGGAAACGAATGGCTATAAAAGTATCCATAAATGTTCGACGATCAAGCATCGGGATACGATTACCAACGGGGATCCCGTCGAAAATGTACGTTCGAAAGGTGGCATCAGGACAATCAGCATGTCATGATTCCACTCAGAAGTGCAAAGGGGGGAAGGGCCGTGAGCGCTGTCACCAAAACCGCCGCAAATTCAGTCGCGGTCATATTGGGCCACGATTTATCCAGCATTGATGATGGAGACGTCACCTGGTCGGACGCGCATGCAAATTTTCTCTCCAGCCTGTCCCAGGAAGAAATCCAGGATCTCTTAACCTGTTCACGTCTCCTCGTGTTGAAGCCGCGCGATCACCTGTTTCGGGCAGGCGATCACTCGAAAGATGTCTACATTGTTGCCGAAGGCTGTATCAGATTGTTCAAGGTTTCGCCAACCGGCAAGGAAACTATCCTGTGGTTCAACTTCCCGGGCGAGTTATTCGGTATGGCCGAAATCTGGAGCGGCAGCCAGCGGCAGGTATACGCAATAGCGAATGAAGCGACCCGGGTTTACTCCATCCGCCGCCAGGATTTTATCAAATTCCTGGGCGCGCACCCGGAGGCAGCGATGAAGGCGATCGGCATCCTGTCGGCCCGTGTCCGAGCGTTGGGCCACACTCTGGGCGGCTTAGCTTCCGACAACGTCGAAACCCGGATCGCCCGATTGCTGATGCGTTTCGCCGCCATATCGTCCGCAACTCGTTGTTCCAGCGGCGTGAACGATGCTGAATTGTGTGTGAATGTGCGCCTGAGGCATCAGGATATTGCCAATCTGATCGGTGCCAGCCGCCAAACCGTAACTACCACCCTGTTACAGTTGCGTAAACTCGGTGCCGTGCGGATGGTCGACCATCACATTCATATCGTACAGGCCGATCACCTACGCTGCCTATTTTAGTTGAGCACCCCATATGGCAAACCTGCGGATATGTGGATGAACTCGCTTCCCTGGCCACCCGAAGCCGCCCGGTATCCGGGTGACGCCGTGCGCCCATTCATTGCGCCCGGCAGCAACCATGCGCTGGACTTCCATGGCGACCCTGCGACGGCGGGCCTGGCCCTGTTTTCCGATGGTAATCACCACATGGCACTTGAAGCCTCAGTGCGTGCATTCCTTGCCGCCAACCCGAAGGTGGGCGATGTGTTTTACACCACCACCCCGCCCGCACCGTTGGTTGATGCGTTGAAGGGTGACGGCCTGGCATTGGGCAACCTGCGAATCAGTCGCAAACCGGAGGTCTTTATCGGCCCCGACAACATCTTGCATGACCTGGTAGAAGCCGGATTCATAACCGGACATGTGCCGTTTGCCGAAAGCCGGGGTAACGTACTCCTGGTACGGCAAGGCAACCCGAAGGGCATTTCTTCTGTCGCTGACCTACTTTCCGACGATATCACGCTGACCTGCTCGAACCCGGTGACGGAAAAAGCCAGCTTTGCCGTTTATAGGGAAGAGATTTGTAACCTGGCCCAGCAAGCCGGTATCAGCAAAGATGCAATCGTAAGGAAACTTTCGGTTGCCGGACCCAGGACCGTACATTCTCAAATTATCCATCACCGGGAGGTACCGGAGCTGATTAGTGGAGGCCACGCAGACGCGGCGGTGATCTACTATCACCTTGCGCTTCGCTACACCCGGATCTTCCCCGATATATTTGAATTTTTGGATTTTGGGGAAATACTGTCAGGGCAACGCGCCACCAGCAACGCCACAACACGTTACCACATTGGACTCGTTGCCGACGGTGGACAATGGGGTAAACGTTTTGTTTCATTCATGCAAGGCAATACTGCGCAACAGCTGTACGAGGAACACGGGCTTTCGCGCCTGTATTGAAGCTGTTTCAGAATGGCCTTCTATGAGAATACGAGGTCACGCAAGTGGTATTTTCAGGCATCGACAGACAGCTTCGGTACGATTTACCCATCGTTTACCCGTCGATATTTGCGGAAAATCTGCCTCGCGACATATATCTTGAAAAAATCAGGGGCGCATACGCTCGCGGTTATTTTTCATCAAAAAAAAGCCCCGTACCAGCGGTACGGGGCTTTGGAATAAATGCCTGGCAATGACCTACTTTCACATGGGGAGACCCCACACTATCATCGGCGCGGTTCCGTTTCACTTCTGAGTTCGGGATGGGATCAGGTGGGTCCAGAACGCTATTGTTGCCAAGCAATTCGGCTTGAAGAGCGAAGCGAATCAAGCCGCCCCGGACTCGATCCGGGGCCCACTTCGCTCCTCGTAAAGAGTCACCCCGGATTTGACTCCGGGGCCACTCTCCCAATTTGAAATCTGTAACTTGAAGTAATGTTGCATCA
>JAOTWM010000041.1 GCA_029862885.1 Gammaproteobacteria bacterium | reverse complement strand
ATTCGGCCATCGACACTGTTAAAGTTCCATCAATACCTCTTCCGTCGGAAGTAACGTCTTTTGTTTTCTGCTGTAACCCGATTGAAACCGGGACCAAAGGGGCCATCGGAACAACTCGTTCGTGCCATTGAGGAACTTAAACGCCGAAATCCAGACTTTGGCTGTCCCCGAATTGCCCTAATAATTTCGAAGAGCTTTGGCGTGGAGATCGACAAAGACGTTGTACGACGCGTACTTGCCAAACATTATCACCGGCATCCGAGCGATGGCCCTTCCTGGCTTACCTTTATTGGTCATATGAAAGATAGTCTCTGGAGCATTGATTTTTTCCGTTGCGAGTCAATCACGCTCAAAAGTCACTGGGTCTTGGTAGTCATGGATCAGTTCACTCGCCGACTCGTCGGATTCGCAGCCTATCCTGGAGACGTCAACGGCAGGGTTCTTTGCTAGATGTTCAACAAGATCATCATTGGTAACTCCGTGCCTCAATACTTGAGTTCAGATAACGATCCTTTATTTGAGTATCACCGGTGGCAAGCGAACCTGCGCGAATCTGACATTGACCAAATCAAGACAGTCACCGGTGTTCCCGTGTCCCACCCGTTCATCGAGCGTCTGATTGGAACGATTCGTAGAGAGTTTCTCGATCATACCTTGTTCTGGAACTCGACCGACTTAGAACGAAAGCTCGGAGAGTTTCGGCAATATCACAACAACCATCGCGTTCACGCTTCACTCAATGGAAACACACCAACGGAGGCAAGTGGGCATATCATGCACAGGCAGGCCAAACTCCACGACTTCAAATGGCATACGTATTGTCGGGATCTAGTCCAGCTCCCGCTGGCTGCATGAACTTTAATTCGCCATGCACACGCCCGGCGAGGATCGCGGTTTGGAATCAACGCCGATCCAAACACCGTAGATGAATGGCTTCGGCGACATGACTGGACTCGATGGTATTGCTGTGGTCCATATCGGCGATGGTGCGGGCGACCCTTATGATACGGTGATACGAACGCGCGGATAAGTTTAGTTTTTCCATAGCGCGATCGATGAGAGACTGGCACGCATCGTCGAGCGTAATGAAACGCTGTAGGCGTCGACCGGTTAGCGTGTTGTTAAGCGCGCCCTGCCGGTCGAGTTGGCGTTGCCAAACGGCACTGACACGATCGCGTACGATGTGAGTGGTTTCGGTATTGGCATCGATACGCCGCAAAGCCTTGCGCGGCACGCTGGGCACGTGAATATGCATATCGATGCGATCCAATAGCGGGCCGGAAATTCGAGCGATATATCGGTGTACTTGATCGGTGCTGCAACGACACTCGCCGGACGTATCGCCGAGATAACCGCACGGGCACGGATTCATCGCGGCAATAAGCTGGAATCGTGCCGGATACTCGACTTGGCGCGCGGCCCGTGAAATATGGATCACCCCGGATTCCAACGGTTCGCGTAGTTGCTCGAGCACTCTCCTATCGAATTCGGGGAGTTCGTCTAAGAACAACACGCCGCGGTGTGCGAGTGAAATCTCCCCAGGTCGGGGACGCGAACCACCGCCCACCAATGCCGCGCCCGACGCGCTGTGGTGCGGCGCTCGGAACGGCCGTTGCTTGAATGTTGCCACATCGAAGCCGCGGTGGCTCGCGGATTGAATCGTGGCATTTTCTAGAGCTTCGGCCTGTGACATCGCGGGCAGAATGCCAGCTAAACGCATAGCGAGCATCGTTTTACCCGTGCCCGGCGAGCCCATCATTAACAAACTGTGGCCGCCGCCGGCGGCAATTTCCAGGGCGCGCTTGGCAAACGGTTGGCCCCGCACATCGGCCAGGTCGACGCCGTCTGCCTGGTCAGGCGGCGGGGGCGGTGCAATGGGCGCGGCCAGGGAGTGCTGGCCATCGAGATACGCGGTGGTTTCCAGCAAGTGTGCGGCTCCAAGAATATCCGCGCTCGGCACGAGCGCCGCCTCGGCAAGGTTGTCGTGCGGCACGATCATCGTCCGGGCCTGATGCGCCGCGGCCATCACTGCGCTGAGTGTACCCTTAATAGGACGCACACCACCGCCTAGCGCGAGCTCACCGACCCATTCTAACTCCGCGGCGTTACGGGCATTGATTTGCTTGGAGGCTACGAGGATGCCGATCGCAATCGGCAAATCGAATCGCCCGCCTTCTTTGGGTAGATCGGCCGGCGCCAAGCTCACGGTAATTCGTCCGCGCGGAAAATCGAAACGGGAGTTGATAATGGCACTGCGGACGCGGTCTTTACTTTCCTTGACCACAGCTTCCGGGAGACCGACGATAGAAAAACACGGCAGCCCGCCGGAGAGGTGAACTTCGACCGCCACGGGCGGGGCATCGATCCCGACTTCGGCCCGTGACAACACAACGGCAAGAGACATCGCAACCATCCTTGGTAGCTGGGGTAGTTATGTTGGCATATTGCATCGTGAAATTCCAGTGCCCAACTAGTTACATGATCTACGGCCGAAATATTGCGAATGCAGACGATGCAGCGGGGTGCACGCGGTATCAATGAATCGGCTGTCCGATACATAGAGACACGGGGTGGTCGTACGGACCGTGTCGTTAAATAACCAACAAGGCGGCGGTTTTCGGCTTCGCCTCTAACCGCCCTACGGGGGCTACGGGGTGGTGGGGTTGTCGTCCGAAGCCGAGCCCGATTGCAGCCCGAGTTGTTGTTCCAGTTCGGCGACCTGAGCTTCAAGCGCCGTCAATTTCTCGCGGGTGCGAGCGAGCACCGCCTCCTGCACTTCGAGCTCCTCGCGAGTAACAAGGTTCATGCGCTCGAGTGCGGAGCGAATCGTCGCGTCCAGGTTTTTTTTCAGATCGGCGGTCAACTCTCCGGGAAACGCATCGGCGATGAGCCGCGACAAACGCTCCAAAGGCTCAATCGGTCTCATCGATCCACCTGATCGCTGCGGTATTTTGTGCTCATAGTTGGTCCATGCGATATTCGACATAGGATTCGTCACGCAGTTGACGCACCCACTGTTCATAGTTTTCGTCGGTCTTGCGCGCACGAATTTGCTGTAACGCAATGTTGCGATCACGCTCAGCCTTTATGTCTTTCTCGCGGCGTTCAACGATTTCGATTAAATGCAGACCGAACTGCGTGCGTATGGGCTCACTCACCATTCCCGGCTCAAGCTTGTCCATCGCCCGCTCAAAATCCGGAAACATGGCGCCTGGACTGATCCAACCCAAATCTCCGCCATTAACCCGTGTCGCGCGGTCTTCGGAATAGAGTCGAGCCAAATCCGCGAAATCCTCACCATCCGCTATACGCTGGCGAACCCGCAGCAATCGCTGTCGCACCTCTTCCTCGTTCAACAATTCGGTCGGCTGAATTAGAATATGCCGCACGCGTGATTGTATGACGACATTTTCGGCACCACCTCGCCGGGAATTGAGACGCACAATGTGAAATCCATTCGGACTGCGCACTACGCCGGAAAATTCGCCGGGCTCGAGTCCCTGAATCGCCTGCAGAAACAGAGTCGGCAGTTGGCCGGCCTTGCGCCAGCCCATTCGCCCCCCTTCGAGTGCGTCCTGCGCCTCGGAATATTCCGCTACGACCTGCCCGAACGCGACACCCTGGCTGGCTTTGCGATGGGCTTCGTCAACCCGTTGTCGTGCCGCACCGAGCGTAGCGGCGCTGGCCGATTCCGAGACCGTCACCAACAGATGCGAAATATCGTATTCGATCTCCAAAGTGCCCGCGCCCTGGGTGGCGAGAAATGCATCGATCTCTGCGGGGCTCACCGCGACCTTAGCATTAATTTCGCGCTCTACGAGCCGCCTGATCACGAGTTGTTTGCGTAATGTCTCGCGGAATAAATCGCGCTCAATACCGTCCCGTTGCATTACCTGCTCGAGTTGCGCCACAGATAGCTTGTTTTGCTGCGCTACCGATTCCACTGCCGCGTCTACCATATTTTCGTCGATTCGAATACCGACGCGGTCGGCGTACTGCAGCTGCAGGCGCTCGACAATCATGCGTTCCAACGCTTGGCGACGCAGGACATTGGACTTCGGTATCGGTGTCCCGCTGGTTCGCAAATCGCGAATAATGGCCTTGAGTTCGCTATCGAACTCAAGCTCGGTGATGACGTCGTCATTGATTACCGCGATGATGCGGTCGACGGTTTCGACCGCGGCTCCTGCTACGCCACCCTGAAAGGCCGCCGTCACCAGCAGCGCCGCAAACATTCGCAGCACGACGCTTCGCACGCCCCGCGTAAGGTTTCCGGTGCTCGTGTGGTCTGGCCGCAGCAACGCCTACAAACCTGCTCGAATCCGCCCAAGTCCATTGAGTTCTAAGACAATAAACAGCGCATCGCGGAAGCCCTCCGTGCGATCGACGCGGCGTTGCGCGCTGATATTTAATTTCCAGCAACATCCATCGAAGCCCAGGCCGAGCGTCGTTTCAAGGTTCTCGGAGGTTTGGATGGAATAACGCTCGATAAAATGAAGTTGCCAGCGTGGCGACAGCGGCCAGTCGGCATATAAATCTATCTGTTCGTTCGAGTCACGGTTAAACCGGTAGGCCAGACCGAGCCGCCGCGAGGGCGACGGCCGGAAGTCGAGATCGGTACGAATCAAACTCGTCTGGCTTGTCTCCTGATCCCATTGCACGAAGCTGTTGAGTTCAAAGTGATCGGTTAGCTGCGCCCGTAATTCCGCTAGAAGATCGGACTTGTCTTCGGTATCGATTTCGGTCTCGTCGAGATTGACCACCCTGTCATCCAAAAAGAAAATCTGGCCAAGGCTTGCCTTCAGTCGCTCGACGCCCGTGTCGACATCGAACAACCGCGAGGTCAAGCCGAGGGTTATTTGGTTGGTATCGCCGATCCGGTCACCACCGAAGAAACGATCCTCGCGAAAAATATTACTGAAGTTGTTGAAATTGATTTCGCTAGTATCGAAATCCGGAAAATCATTCTGATTTTCATCCGGGATATACACATAGAACGCGCGCGGTTCGAGCGTCTGCACGTGTGGCCGGCCGCCCCATTTTGCATCGCGCTCAAAAAAGATCTCGCCATCCAAAGTAAAAATCGGTGCCGTGACCGACGGGTCGTCCGGATCGCCCGCAGGCTGGCCTTCCAAACCGTAACTGATATGCTGCACCCCGAGCTTGGGTTCGAGCTTTCCGTACACTCGTTCGATCGGAAGGCTCACCGACGGCCTGGCACCAAGTCGCCACCCTTTAACTCGTTCATTCTGATCGAAATTCACGTATTCGGACTCGAGCTCGTAGCGAAACAATCCGCCGCGCGGCGATCTGGCGTCTAACGTAAACCGCGGCAGCCGATCGTACGGCCGACTCGCCTCGGGGATCGTTTCGTCGATCGTCTGATAACCTTCGACGCTGCCGGCGAATTTCCAGACTGCGCCGCTGTAGCGAGCTTGTGCACGTTGTCGTAAATGGGTCGAGCTGGATACATTCAGATCGTTGCTGAAATCGTCAAAATAATTTTCATCGGAAACGTCTTGTAGTTCGACCAATCCGCGCCACCTCGGCGTGAAGCGGTGATCGTGGTCGTAGCCCACGGCATGACGGTCTTCGTTGGCGAACGCGTCGTCGTCCGGCAAATATTCGCCGCGGAATATACCCTCGTGTTTTTCGCCGAGGTACCGAAATTCCCCTCCCAGCTGCAGGCCACGGTCGGTGTACAGGCGAGGCGTGAACGTAGCGTCCGCATTCGGCGCGATGTTCCAGTAATACGGCACATCGAGGATTGTGCCGCTGTCTTGTTCGTGACCGATACCCGGCGCGAGAAAACCCGTTTTGCGTTCACTCGAAATCGGAAAGCTTATGTAGGGCATATAAAACACCGGTATTTTCATAAATCGGATCGTCGCGCGTCTGGCGATGCCGATGCCCGCATCATTATCCAATATCAGGTTACGGGCGCGCACCACGACATCGTCCTTGCCTTCCTGACAGCGCGAAAAATCGGCACGTTCTAAGCGCAACACGCCCTCGCCTTCCATGTAGATCTTCTCGGCCTCACCCCGTCCGCCCACATACACTTCGTTTTCCTCGAGCGGTGGCCGCACGCGTTCGACTTCAATCCGATCGGTATACGGACCTACTGCATTCCGGGGATCGGTCAAATAGAAGTCGCCGGCGTCGCGTAATGACCGTTTGCGCTCGGCGACACGATACTGGGCCGGCCCGGTTTCACCGATTTGGGTCGCCATTTCCATTTCGAGTTCGGTGGTCTCCAAGCGATCGCCCTCTGGCGTATGCGCCACAACATTGCCGCTCGCCCGAACTGCGTCATTCTGTTTGTCATACTCCAAGCGATCCGCGAATAACGACTGTGGCCCCTGCTTGAGTTCAGCATTGCCGCTCAGTATCACGACGTTGGCATTGGGCGCATCGATCTGGTCCGCCTCCAATTCGATAGGCATGGATGCGACGTCGCCCTGCGACAAGAGCGACCGGCCGGGGTGTATTATCGCGTCCGGCACGCACGCATCGGGCTCCTGGATATGGGTGGCCCACAACGTGGGACTCGCCACCGCGAGGCAGCCCATGAGCACGCATTGGATACAGCGCTTGGTGGGTCGTTCGTGCCGACCGAACATTACGCTAGGGTAACGGCGATTGAATCGCATAGAATTAATGCCCCTTTTCGTTCGTGCTCTGGTAAATAACCGTAATTGCAAGACCCCGTGTCTGAACTGGGGCCATACAATCCATACATTGCATCGATGCATTGTTGCGCGTTCGAATTATAGAGGTAAAGACGTGACCGATAAACGTTTAGAACTCGCACGGGTTTGGACTCGCGATACGCTGGCCAATGCCGCCATCGGATTAGAGCCGGCCTCGGCGGACGCGAGCTTTCGCCGCTATCTCCGGGTCATCGGCGCCGAACGCTCGTATATCGTCATGGACGCGCCCGTTGAGAAAGAAGACACGGCGCCGTTTATAAGGGCCGCGACGCGGCTTTTGGATCTCGGTTTAAATGTGCCGGAGATTCTTGCGGCCAACCGCGAACAGGGCTTATTGCTGCTCAGCGACCTCGGAAATACCACGTATTTGCAATGTCTTACCGCTGCGAATGTGGACCGTTTATACGGTGACGCGCTTGCTGCGCTCGCAGTATTGCAGGCCGGCAGCTTCACCGATCCCGACTATTTTCCGAACTACGATCGAGAATTGCTGAACGCGGAAATGGCGCTGTTTAGCGATTGGTTTCTCGACCGGCACCTCAAAATTCGGCTAACTTCCGGACAGCAGCGCCAACTCGGTGGCGTGTTCGCCGATTTGAGCGCGGCCGCCCTCGAGCAACCGAACACCTGGGTACACCGTGACTATCACTCCAGAAACCTGATGCACACTGCGACCCATAATCCCGGTATTCTGGATTTTCAGGACGCCGTATCGGGTCCAATCACGTACGATCTCGTGTCGTTGCTACGCGATTGCTATGTCGATTGGCCCGCCCAGCGAGTGGCCGATTGGGTGGGTGGGTATTACCGGCTCGCGGTACAGTCCGGGCTACCGGTAGGGCCGGATGAGGATCGCTTTCTGGAATGGTTCGACTGGATGGGCGTGCAGCGCCACCTTAAAGCGATCGGGATTTTTGCCCGCCTGTACCGACGCGATGGCAAACCCGGCTATCTGGCCGATATCCCCAGGGTGCTTCACTATATCCACACCCAGGCCGATCGCTATGCCGAGTTGGCTCCTCTCAATGATGTAATCGCGCCGCTGCTGGATGACCCCCGCGTATGGACGCAATGATACTCGCCGCGGGGCGCGGCGAACGCATGCGTCCACTGACCGACCACACGCCAAAGCCCTTGTTGCAGGCCGGAGGTCGCAGTTTGATCGAGTATCACCTGGCCGCGCTGGCGGCGGCCGGAATTCGAATCGTCGTAATTAACACTGCTCACTTCACCGATCAAATCGTGGCGGCGCTTGGCGACGGCCGGAATTGGGGTGTCGAAATCCGGTATTCTCCGGAACCCACGGGCGCGCTGGAAACCGCCGGTGGCGTCGTCCACGCGCTGCCGCTGTTCGATAGCGACCCGTTTGTCGTAATTAATGCGGATATCTTTACAGATTACGCCATCGAAGCCCTGGCCGATGCGTCTAACTCGGCCGCGCATTTGGTCATGGTACCCAACCCCGCGCACCACCCCAGCGGCGATTTCCGCCTCGACGGTGAACGGGTCACACCGCTCGACGGCGGTGCCGGCACCCCCGCCACGTTTGCGGGTATCGGTTTGTACCGCCGCGATTTCTTTACCGGATACAGCCCCGGTCGGCGCCCGCTCGGGCCAATATTACGCACGGCCGTAGCTGCGGGCCACGTCAGTGGTGAATGTCATGGTGGATGCTGGATGGATATCGGTACCCCCGAACGCTTGTTTGAATTGCGCCGTTATTTAGGCGAAACAGTATACTAATTATTTCATAAAAACAAAATATTATGAATGTTAATGAATGTACATCCTGACATTCTTGTTTGAGTGATGAGAATGGACTCATTGGTCAATATTAACGCCGGTCCGTGCCGGATTTGTTGCGCTCTCTCCGGCCTATGGCATACGGGCGGACAATCGAATTCACGCGCGGCGGATGGCCCTACAAAAACTCGACGCTGTCGCAGTCGAGTTCGCTAACCAGGATCGAAACCAACTGCGCCGCTACGACATCGAGGTCGATGTCCACGCCCAGGCTACGCAAATCGGTCACGGCGAGGCCTTCGAATCCACACGGATCGATCGCCAAAAATGGGCTCAGGTCCATGGCCACGTTCAGACTAAGGCCGTGGTAGCTCGCGCCGCGCCGCACGCGGATTCCGAGCGCTGCGACCTTTGCATTGGCGACGTACACGCCGGGCGCACCTTCACGTCGCGCACCGTGCAGCCCATACTGCGCCAATAAATCGATCACGGCCTGCTCCAATACCGCTACCAAGCGGCGCACTCCGAGGCCACGACGCTTCAAATCCAGTAGTACATAGACGACGAGCTGACCCGGCCCGTGGTAAGTCATTTGCCCGCCACGATCGGCCGCGACAACCGGAATTGCCTCGCCCGCCGCGCGCGGGCGCGCCTGACAACTGATCCCCTGGGTATATACGGGCAGGTGCTGCAACAACCAGATTTCATCGTCGCTACTCGCAGTGCGCGACTCGGTGAAATCGCGCATACGATTTAAGATCGATAGGTAATCGACGCGGCCGAGGCGGCGCACAACAATACTCGAAGCTGATGAAACCGGCATCGGATGAAAGGCCCTCGTTAGTCGTTTCTGAAAAGCGTCATTTTTGGCTGCCGGCAAGGCGCCCGAGAAGCCGATGCGGAGTTTACACGGGGGTAAATGAGCATCGGAAGTCGCAGGGCATCGCTACCGGCAGCCATAATGGGCGTTTTTCAGGGACGAGCAGTACTCTATCATGGCGAAATTGGCGGATGCAGCGAACCGAGAAGCGGCCGGCCGCTAGAGGCGCGACCGCGGGACTAGCCGTGGCTAACTCGAGGGAGCGCAACAACGCGGAGGGCCGCTTATCGGCTCGCCCGAAGGGAGTCCTAGCTACAATGTCATGAGCACTTCCGCACAGGCCCGTAAGTCGGCATAAATGGCATGCAATTGATCGCGGTCGCGAGCCATGATCCTGCAGGAAACGGACACGTAGGTGCCCTGACGACTACTACGACTACGAACTCCAAGAAGGCCGTCCGTATCCACATGTTGGGTCACAATCGACTGCACCAGCGCAGTGAACCGGCTGTTATCGCGCCCCATCGCCTTGATCTCGTAACGGCACGGAAAGCGCAGCATTTCGGCCTCGGCATTACTGTGGCCGTTCCGCCCATTACCACCCGCTCCGTTGTGCCGCTGGTCGTTACCGATTTGGCCGCCGCGGTGTTCGCTCATGCGTAAACCTTCATGTCGCGCACGCAGACGCTAGCGTATCCATAACCGGGCTTTATCGAGCAGGCGCTTCCACCACGCGCCTTCCGGTATTCCGTTTAATGCCACGAGTGGGTATTCATCCAGCACCGCACCGGCGTAGGACAATGTCAAATTACCGACGGGTTGTGCCTGCACAATGGGCGCGAGCTGCATCTCATTGACGACGATTTCCGCTTTAAGTTTATCGAATGAGCCACGCGGTACCGTGACGTGCAGATTGCGGCCGACACCCACCGGTAACTTGTCCGTTTCGCCGTAATACACATCGATTTCGGTAGCAGCCGTCGTGTCACCGTAGATTAACCGCGATTCGTATGCGGCGAAGCCGTGTTTTAATAGCGAGTGCACTGCATTGGTACGGTATCGTGGGCTTTTGGCACCGGTAATCGTTGCCACTAAACGCATACCGTCGCGCTGCGCGGAGCCGATAAGGCAATAGCCCGCCGCGTTGGTATGGCCGGTCTTAACACCATCCACCGACTCATCGCGCCACAACAGTTTATTTCGATTGCGTTGAGAAATACCGTTGTATTCAAATTCACGTATCGAGTAGATGCGATAGTAGTCCGGAAATTCACGGATCAAGCTCGCAGCTAACACCGACAGGTCGCGTGCAGTGCTGTAGTGCTCGGGGTTCGGCAATCCGGTGCTGTTCTGGAACCGGCTGTTGCTCAATCCCAGTTTCGCCGCATATTGATTCATCAATTCCGCAAACCCCGGTTCACTGCCCGCGACGTGTTCAGCCAGCGCCACGGCCGCGTCGTTACCGGATTGTACGATCAAGCCCTTTAACAGGTCTTCGAGCAACACATTTGAGTTTACCTTAACGAACATTCGCGAACCGCCGGTACGCCATGCGGTTTCGCTGATATGCACTTGATCGTCCAGCTTCAATGCGCCCTGCTTGAGCCGATCGAACACGACATAAGCGGTCATGAGTTTACTGAGGCTGGCCGGCTCGATACGCAAATCCGCCTCATTTTCGGCCAATATCCAACCGGTATTAAAATCCATTAAGACCCAAGAACGGGCTTCCAGATCCGGTGGTGGAATCGATGCCCGCGCGGCATCCGGAATCGATGCCGCACTCGCCACCGACAGCAGCGCCGGGCATACCAGAATCGCCGCCATCACATGCGCCAACACCAGCCGAGCCCCGAACCGCAAAATCTTATCTATCATAATGTCGCTCCAACCCTACTCAATAATTATTCGCGGCGTATCGGCAAAATTACCATTGAGTCGAACCAGTGCGCGGTCGGCCTCCAGGACCGATGCCAGTGGACCGACCCGTACTCGGTACAATCGCGGCGTACCGGTCGGCGCATTATCGATTACAACGGGGTGAAACCCAGCGCCGACAAGCCGGTTGCGTAGCGCCTGGGCGTTGGCGGGACTGGAAAACGCACCAACCTGAACAAAAAATTGCGACAACGCCGGACGTACTGCACTTTCGGTAACGGGTGCGGACACCGCGATGCTCGCCGCTTGAGCGTCACCCGGCATAATCGCCTCGATCTCTACCGCGCCGGTGCCGTGGCCGACGATTTCGAGACGGTGGGCAGCCGCGTAGGACAGATCAATAATGCGATTTCGGCGAAACGGACCGCGATCGTTGACGCGCACCACCACCGTCTTACCGTTATTTCGATTCCGAACTCGCACATAACTCGGTAACGGTAACGTCCTGTGCGCGGCGGTCATGGCGTACATATCATACGGCTCACCGCTCGAGGTTCGTTTGCCGTGGAATTTTTTGCCGTACCACGAAGCAACACCACGTTCGCGGTAACCGCGCGCGGATTTAATTGGCCGGTATACACGACCCAGGGCACGATAGGGCCGGTTGCCGGTCTTGCTCAGCGCTTCGGGGCGCGGCACCGCATCCGGCACGCGAGACACATCGACCTTAGCACGGCGTGGCGGACCATCATCTTTGTAGTAGCCGCCACGATTTATACACCCGGCCACCAGTAACGCGACGGCCACTATCGCGAGGCCGCGATAACTCATTGCGAATGGTTCCAGCGAGCCAGGATTGCTTCGCTCAATTCGTACACCGCCAATGCGTACAGACGGCTGGTATTATATCGTGTAACAACGAAAAAATTTCCGTAACCGACTCGATAATCGACACCATCGAGCGTCTCGAAACGCATTAACGCGGCCGCCGTATCAGCTCCAGGAGAATCGTCAATTTGGATTCCGGCCTGACTCAGCGCCGCGACCGTCGATTCGGGTTTGAGGCGTTTGCTCACCAGTCCATCGATATTTACACCCGCCGCGACCGTCGCTTTGGCGACGACCGGCTTGCCGGACCGCCAACGATGCCGGGCCAGATAGTTCGCCACGCTGCCTATCGCGTCCGCCGGTTCGGATATCAAATCGCGACGCGCGTCGCCACTGAAATCTATTGCATACTCGCGGTAACTGCTCGGCATAAATTGTGGAACACCCATTGCCCCGGCATAAGACCCCAATAATGCGAGCGGATCGAATCCTTCTTCGCGCGACAATAACAAGAACTCCACCAGTTCACGGCGAAAGAATTTTTCACGCCGCGGGTAACGCAGAACCAGTGTTGTGAGGCTGTCGAGGACGCGGTGCTTGCCCAGTACTTTGCCGTAGCGCGTCTCGACCCCGATAATGGCGACAATGATTTGAGCCGGTACGCCGTACTGCTCGCTCGCTCGCTCCAGGGTCGTCTGGTGCCGCGCCCAGAATGTGACGCCGTTCTGAATGCTTTGGTCCGATATGAACAATGAACGGTACCTGTGCCAGGGCAGGCGCTCGGCCGGCCGTTTCATCGCGCGCACCACATTGTCGCGAATCGCGACCTGACGGAATAGGCGCTCGAGTTCAATCCTCTCGAACTGGTGTTGGGAAACCATTTCGTCGATGAGCTCCTGAATCGCCGGATGATTCCCCAACTCGAGCGCGGGCGCCGCTCGGCTCGCCGTCATAAGCAATACCGCAACGGCCCAAGTCAGCAGCCTGAAACCGTATGGCCCAGCTACTCCACGAATGTTCTCGGAATTATCCATAAACCTGCTACTAGTTCGTTACCTTTCATATGCCGATCGATCAAATTCGTGAATTGGCACGCTATTGCATCAACGGACGATGCGATTGAATGCTCATCAATATTCCAAACCCTGCCATCAACGTCACCATTGACGTGCCTCCGTAGCTCACCAACGGTAACGGTACGCCGACGACAGGAAGGATGCCCGCCACCATACCGATATTCACGAACAGATAGAAAAAAAATGTGAGCGCGAGACTGCCGCTCAGCAACCGAGAGTACGTATCGCGCGCGTAAAATGAAATCATCAGGCTGCGCGCGATGATAAACATATATAAAGCCACCAACGTCAGGCCGCCAATCAACCCAAATTCTTCGGCGAATACAGCGTAAATAAAGTCGGTGCTGCGCTCCGGAATGAATTCGAGTTGCGACTGGCTACCGTTCAGCCACCCTTTACCGTAGGTGCCTCCGGAACCTACCGCGATAATGGATTGAATGGTGTGATACCCCGCACCCAACGGATCGGCCCAAGGGTCGAACAAAGTCACGATGCGGCGGCGCTGGTAGTCGTGCAACATCGACCACAGGACCGGCGTGGTGGCTGCTACCAGCAATACCACGGAGAGAATATAGCGCCACCGCAATCCGGCGAGAAAAATTACCAGTACTCCGGACACCCCGATCAGCACCGCCGTCCCCAAATCGGGTTGCAGCACGACGAGCGCTACTGGTACGAGCACCACCGCCATAGCGACTGCAAGATCCCGGATTCTTGGCGGCAGTGGCGTCCGGGTCAGTATCCATGCCACCATCATCGGCACCGCAAGCTTCATAATTTCTGCCGGCTGGAAGCGCAGGATTCCGAGGTCGAGCCAGCGTTGCGCACCCTTACCGACGATTCCGATGCCCAACACCAGCAGCAACAACACCAAACCGGCCCCGAATACATACGGCGACCACCGCGCCAGCGACGCCGGCGCAATTTGCGCCAGCACCAGCATTACCGCCAACGCCGCACCGATTCGTACCGACTGCCGTCCCAGCAGACCCAGATCTTCTCCGCCCGCGCTGTACAAAATGGCGAGACTGCCCGCGCATAACAGCAACAATGCCCCAAGCAGTGGTACATCCACATTAAATTCCGAAGTCTCATTCATTGTTCAATCGATCGTGTCCGCCGCCTCCAATAGTCGCGGCTACAACCATCCCGGGATGACGGGGCGCGTCGGCACGCGCAACCCGGTGTTTCCCGGCGGTGGTTCATCGGCCATCGCGTCGTCCATATCGAAGTGGCGCCCGAGCAGGTAGTAGTCCAGGACCTGGCGCGCAATTGGCGCCGCGGTGCGGCTACCGCCGCCGCCGTTCTCGGCGATCACCGCGACCGCGATCTTGGGGTCTTCGGCGGGAGCAAATGCAATAAACAACGCGTGATCGCGAAACTTCTCGGGGATACTCTCGGCGTCGTATTTTTGTCCTGGGGCGAGACCGATCACCTGGGCAGTACCGGTTTTGCCGGCAATCGTGTAGCGCGCCGTTTTGCCTATGGCGCGCGCAGTGCCGCGTTTGCCGTGTACGACGCCCACCATATTTTCGATGATGCGTTGGTAGTCGGCCGGCGTATTGGCTTCGAGCTGTCCCTGATCGTCCGCTGCGAGCGGCTCGATCAGTGCACGCGGACTCTGCAACGACGCCAATAACCGCGGTGTGATTCGGTGGCCGCGATTGGCGACCGTTGCCGTAACCGCGGCCAGCTGTAACGGTGTGACCAACATATAACCCTGACCGATTCCGGCAATGATGGTTTCGCCCGGATACCAGGGCTCACCGCGCGCGGCGCTTTTCCATGCCGGCGACGGAATCAGGCCGTCGGGCTCCCCATCGAGATCGACACCAGTGGCATTGCCGAGACCGAATTCAGTCAATTTGGCGTGCATACGCTCAATGCCAAGCGCCCTCGCGAGGCGATAGAAATACACGTCGCATGACTGCTCGATGGCCTCTGTCAGGCCCACCTTGCCGTGCCCGCCGCGCTTCCAATCGCGATACGGCCGCGAGCGGTTCGGTAATTTATACCAGCCCGGACAAAACACCTCGCCGAGGTTTTCGTCTTCCCCCAACTGCACGAGCCCCATGATCGGTTTGATGGTCGAACCCGGAGCGTAGCGTCCGTTCAGCGCTCGGTTCAGTAGCGGCCGGTCGGTCGAATTCCGCAATTCTCCATACGCCGCTGCATCGATGCCGTTGACGAACAGATTTGGGTCATAGGACGGGTTGCTCACAAAAGCGAGAATCCCGCCGGTCGCAGGTTCGATCGCAACGACCGCGCCGCGGTACTCCCCCAGCGCCTCTGTAGCCGCATGCTGAAGGCGAATATCCAGGCTCAAATGCAGGTTCTTGCCGGCCACCGGAGGCGTCCGTGACAACTGCCGCACGACGCGCCCATGAGCATTGGTCTCGACCTGCTCAAATCCGACTTTGCCGAGCAACGTGCGCTCGTAGTGCGCCTCCAATCCCAGCTTACCGATATAGTCGGTACCGCGGTACGAGGTGCGGTCTATGCGTCCGAGATCGGCTTCGCTGATCCGGCCCACGTAGCCCACCACATGACTCGTGAGGGCCCGGTACGGATAGTACCGCTGCAGCCGGGCTTGCAATCGCACCCCGGGGAACCGGTACTGATTGATCGAAAAGCGTGCCGCTTCGTCGTCGGCGAGGTTATAACGCAGGACCTGAGGTTCGAACCCCGGGCGCTGCTCAAGCTTGCGTTCGAACGCCGCCAGATCATCGTCCCCAACCCGTATCAATTGCGCCAGCTCGTCCACGGTTTGTGCCATTACCTCCACCTGATCCGGGGTCACCTCCAGGTTGTAGACAGGAAAATTCTGCGCCAACACCACCCCGTTGCGATCGTAAACCGTGCCACGGACTGGCGGCAGCGGTATCAGGTGAATTCGATTATTCAGCGACAAAGTGGCGTAATGGCTGTGATTCACGACCTGCAAATACGCCAGCCGGGCCACCAGCGCGAGCGTACCGATCACCACCACCACCAATGCTGTAATCAGGCGCGACTGGATAATGCTGGTCTCGCGCAAATAATCTCGAATTGCAAGTTCTGCCATGGGCTAACAAATGTAGCTGCGGCGCCGGGCGTCACGCAAAATGATAAATAACCACGGCCAGATCAACATGCTGCTAGCTGCCGGCCACCACGCGGACCAACCGACCTTGATGTTACCAGCGACGCCGTGGACCCACGTCACCAATCCGATATCGATCGACAACAACAAGAACACGGCCGTACATTGTTGCCACATCGGATACATACGAATTCGCAAATGGGACTGGTTGGCGAGAAACCCCAGCACCGTCTTTGAGAGTGCGTTTTGTCCGAGCAGTGTGAATTGCATTACGTCCATCACGATCCCCACGCTCCAGCCGACCCCGGCCCCTACCCGGTGCGGTACGGCGATGCACCAGTAAATCAGCACGATTCCGACCCAATCCGGCCGGTACGGCACGGCCCATGTGGGTAACGGCATCGCCATGAGCAACAGCGCCGCCCCGAAACTTATAGGTATGATCCAACCGCGAACCCTCGGGCCGGTGGTGTCGGCACTAATCTGCATGTCGCGTACGTGTTCGGCCCTGATAATTCATAAAGGATTCGGGCTAACCTCCGTCATTCGCACCTTGCACCGCGACGTCGCTCGCGGCCTCAGCCTGACCATTGCCGGTGTCCGGCTCGTCCTGTGCCGGGTCGGCGTCGTCCGGGACGACCTGCCAGACCAGCAAAACATCGCGGGTGTAGTCAAGACGGGCCACCGGCATACCGGTCACGCCGAGAAATGGCTCGTTCGGATCCTTAACGATCTCGGTCACTCGAGCCACGGGATATCCCGGCGGAAACCGCCCGCCCATGCCGGAGGTGACCAAAATATCGCCATCACGGATATCGGCGTCCTGGGCCAGATACGGAATACTCAACCGGTCCGGCACGCCGAGCCCGTAGACCACGACCCGCAGACCATTGCGCCGAATCTGCGCCGGAATCGCATGGCTTTGATCGGTGAGCAACGTGACCGAGCTCGTAAACAGCGTCGCGTGGGTGATTTGGCCGATGACGCCGTCCGGGTCGATGACGGGTTGCCCACTGTAAGCGCCATCGCGAACACCACGATTGACCAGGACTTTGCGGGTAAACGGATCCAAACTGACCTCGACGAGCTGCGCCAGCAGCACCTCCTCGCCGACTTTACGCGACGCCGCCAACAACCGGTTCAGGCGCCGATTCTCGGCCTCCAGTGCTTCAAGCTTCTGCAGGCGGGATTTGAGCACGATTTGCTCGCCGCGCAGCCGGTCGTATTGCTCGCGTACATCCATATGGGAGCGCGACGCCCGGTCCACCCAGGCCCCGAGTCGGGCCGGCAAGGCCGACATTTCGTACAATGGCTTAACGGCCAGCGCGACCGCCGAGCGAAAATAGGACAGGTTCTCGGACCGATGATCGATAATCATCAATCCGACCGATATGCTCATTAGCACTATCAGCCGCAACGACTGCCACCGCGGCCGGCGAGGGTCCATTCAGTTATTCGTGGGCGAACACGTCGCCCAGCACGTCCATTTCCTCGAGCGCTCGCCCGCATCCACGCGCAACACAGGTCAACGGATCGTCGGCGATGATGACCGGTAAGCCGGTATCGCGCATCAGGCGCCGGTCCATATCCCGCAACAATGCCCCGCCCCCGGCCACGACCATGCCTTTATCGCCGATATCGGCACTGAGTTCGGGCGGGGTTTTCTCCAATGCCTGACGGATCGCCTGTACGATCGAAGTGAGCGGGTCACTGATGGCCTCGTAAATATCCCCGCTGGTAATCACCACACTGCGTGACATGCCTTCGGTGATATCGCGACCTTTGATCTCCATCTCGCGGTGCTCGGACTTTGACCAGGCCGAGCCGATAGTATGCTTGACGCGCTCGGCGGTCGCCTCGCCGATCAAAATGCTGTGCCGCCGGCGCACGAAATTGATGATGGCCTCGTCAAACGTATCACCGGCTGTACGCAGCGACTGCGAATACACCATACCCCCGAGCGACAATATGCCAACCTCGGTCGTGCCGCCGCCGATATCGACCACCATCGACCCGGTCGGTTCGGAAACCGGCAAATTCGCGCCGATCGCGACCGCCATCGGCTCCTCGATCAAATACACCTCGCGGGCACCCGCTCCGGACGCCGACTCGCGGATCGCGCGCCGCTCGACCTGGGTAGAGCCGCAGGGCACGCAGATAATGATGCGGGGACTCGCAAAGAACCGGTTTTCCTGGACTTTGCGAATGAAAAACTTGAGCATGACCTCGGTGATCGTGAAATCCGCGATGACCCCGTCTTTCATAGGTCGGATCGCCTGGATATGGCCCGGGGTACGGCCCAACATGAGCTTGGCCTCCTGACCCACCGCCAACACTTGTTTGTTGTTCACTCCCATCCCGGAATGGCGAATCGCGACGACTGAGGGCTCGTTCAGAATGATGCCTTTATCGCGGACGTAGACCAACGTGTTGGCCGTACCGAGATCGATGGCGAGGTCGTTGGAAAAGAAACCGAGGAGACGTTTGAACATTCAGTGATGAACTTGGCTGGCGAGCCGACGTGTAATGTAGCAATGGGCAAGCATGTATTCAACTAAAAGCACAGTGTATGATAACCATTATATGCCACACATTGGCGAATCGTTAGTAATGAAATTTTCACGCGACGCGATACTCAAGATTGCGCATCTGGCGCGGCTTGAAATTAAGGACGAAATGATTGAAAGCTATGCGCACGAGTTATCGCGTATTCTCGAATTAGTCGAACAAATGAACAACGTCGATACCACCGATGTGATGCCAATGGCACACCCACAAGATTCGACGTTGCGGCTGCGTTTAGACGCGGCCGATGAGCCCGAGCAACGCGACCGATACCAGGCCATTGCGCCGGCCACCGAGGCCGGTTTGTATCTCGTCCCGAAGGTAATAGAGTAATTTTTTATTATTAATATCAATGATATAAGCGACCCTGTGGGAGCCATCGGGCTGACCCATTCGGGTTCGCAACTTATGCAAAACCTCTGCAACAGCCCTGGCAAAATGCGCGTGCCATGAGTCCTGATCAGACCTTAGTGTCACTCAGCGAAGCACTACGCAGCGGACATGTCGGCGCGCAAGAACTGACGCGTTTTTATCTCGATCGCATCGGATCGCACTCATCCTTGAATGCGTTCATTACTATCGATGAAGAGCGTGCACTCGAACAAGCTCGCGCCGCCGACAAGCAACGACAACGCGGTGCGGCGACGGCACTCACCGGCGTGCCGTTATGCCATAAAGATATCTTTTGTACGAATGGCATGTTAACGAGTTGCGGCTCGCGCATGCTCGCGAATTTTGTATCGCCCTATAACGCAACGGTGGTACAACGTCTCGACGACGCGGGCGTGGTGACCTTGGGCAAGTCCAACATGGACGAATTCGCGATGGGCTCATCCAACGAAACCTCATACTTCGGGCCGGTACGCAATCCGTGGAATTTGGACACGGTCCCGGGCGGCAGCTCGGGGGGCTCCGCAGCCGCCGTGGCGGCCCGGCTGGCCCCGGCCGGGACCGGCACCGATACCGGCGGCTCGATCCGCCAACCCGCGGCATTTTGCG
>JAOTWM010000424.1 GCA_029862885.1 Gammaproteobacteria bacterium | reverse complement strand
TTTTGTCAAAGAACTCGACGGTGATGATGTTATCGATGACATTCCCGAGAGAACCCATAGCGATTTGCCGAATTACATTACCCCCGCTGGCTTAATTACGCTCAAGAAATCGATTAGCGATCTGGAACAGGCATTAGCACGTTTGGATCCAACGCAGTCGATCGATGCGAAGAGCAGAAAACAGAGCATCGAGCGCGATCTGCGCTTCATACGTGAACGTGTGGCGCGAGCCATTCCGGTCGAACCGCCGGAAATGGTATCCGATGTCGTTCGTTTTGGGATGACGGTGACCTTGCGAGACGAGGATGATAGAGAATTCACATTTACGATCGTTGGCGAGGACGAGACCGATATTGAAAGGGGTCGTATAAGTTGGGCGTCGCCGTTGGCGAAGCTACTGATCAACAAGCAAATCGGCGATGAAGTGTCATGGCCGCGAGGCGACGACGTATTGAATGTGGAGATTACGAAGCTAAGTGTCTAACTGCGCCGCGGCACAACCTGCAGACCGCGCCGGCTGTGGGTAGGGCGGATAGAGGCAAAGCCGAAAACCGCCGATCCGTTGCTTCCGCCCGACACAAAAACCTCAACGTGTACCTTCGGGCTGCGCTGAACTATATCCGTCACCACTGGCACGGCGATTTGTCGCTTGCTGTGTCGTTCTGGATTAATCTCGTTGTAATCGGTGTGGCGATTGTTGCTGCCCAGCTTCTGATTAAACGGCCATTCGTAGATCACCCACAACACTTGTTCTACGCAACGGCGTTTTGTTTCGTCACGTTTCGAGTAGTTATTTACCCCTGGCAAGCCATCGGAGTATTGCGCTCGTGCGAGCGGGCGTTAAGCGAATATAAAAATGTGATCTGGATTCGCAGCGCGCAAGTGATTACGGTGCTGGGAATCAGCGTGGTCGTGATGGATGGATTCGATTTGACTCGAACTGTTATCAAGCTCAACCAGCCGGAAGAAGTACAAGCGAGTGTGCAAAAAATCTACTCGTTGACATTGCGAAACAGCACGACCGTTCAACTACAAGGTTCGCTCGACCTGGGAATTACGCGAGAGCTACGGCAGTTTCTTGAAGCGCATCCCGGGGTTACCGGCATCATTCTGAATAGTGATGGTGGGCACGTATTCGAGGCGCGCGGGCTAGCCGCTGTGATTATTGACCGTGGATTGTCTACATACTCGTCTACGCGATGTTATTCATCCTGTACCATCGCCTTCGCCGGCGGCAGCAAACGGATACTGGGATCAAAGGCCGAACTCGGTTTTCATCGATACAAACTTGGTACAGTAATGCCCGTTATTGATGTTGAGAACGAGCTCAAGAAGGATTTGCAGTTTTACAAAGACCGTGGGATCGATGCGGATTTTCTGGAACAGATAGTTCATACGCCGGATACGAGTATCTGGGTCCCGGAAATTGAGGAATTGCTACGCGCCGGTGTCGTGCATAGCATTGACGATGCGATGTTCAATAATTAAGGCACTGATTCCATTTGTGACAATAGCCCGTGTTATCGATACCTAAAAAACGGTGGATTTTGCTCACGCTCTATCCGCCCTATGACGGCTTCGACGGCGACACGTTTCCCTGGCACTTGGCTTCGCGTAGGGCGGTTAGAGGCGAAGCCGAAAACGGCCTACGTGATAAGATTCCTGACACAATATCGGCATTCGGGGAATATCCAAGCAAACACCGAACCGGCGGTTCATGCAGCCTCGCCAGTATCGGAAAAAACATCTCGCACAATCGCATCCGCCACCATCTGGTGTGTTTCCGTCATCCAGTGCCAATGATCCCACCACATCCAAGTTCCCGGCGTTGGACGCATATGGGTCCCGTACCAGGGCCGCGTAGTTTCTGAAAAGCGTTTTTGAATACCGACAATCGACCGGTTCAAATCGAATAATAGAATATCGCAAACCGAATATTCTTCTCTGACTTGGGTAAGTGCCGGCAACAGTAAATCGTTGACTTGCCGGTAAAGTCGCTGCGCTTGGTCTAGCTGCGGTTGCAGGCGTGGGTACTCGTGCCATGATGGGTCGAGATACGCAGGCTGTACCATAGTGGTAGGCACGTTCCACACGAGCAGATGTCTCGCTCCTTTATCGATCAAATTCGCAATAAACGACAGCAAATTGTCGACGACAGTGTGTGCGGTAATTTCGTTCGATGGGTCGTACAGATCATTGATGCCGATTTCGACGGTAAATAATGTATGTTCGGCCGGGCCCGACAGTGAATATTGTTCAATTTGCCATAATAGACCGGACCAATCCCTGGCATTTGGGTGGTCATTACCGTACCCCGATCGCGCCCCGCCCCAGGCATAAACTTCAACGTCTTCAACTCTCAGCATTTCTGCAAGATATTCGACCCACACTCGGCCGTTGCTGTAGCGCTGGAAGCCGTGGCCATTGTCGTACCCGTTGTCGGTCATGCTGTCGCCAAACGCGACAATCTGTTGGTAGGACTGACGGCTTCGCATATTAGCCCGTATTGGAAATATATCCGGCGATTAGAAATGATCCCTGGAATATTTCTTATCCCACTGTTTACTAAACACCACCTCATCGTCTTCCCAGGCCACAGATTCCGCCTCGACGAAAAAATGACTATGGTCGCTGGTTACCGCTGTTCGGGTTCGGGTTTTGACATTCCAGTCGGTGCCGCGACCGTACTCCCATTCCCATTCGTATTCGGCTCTGGCAGACAACGGGTCATCGGGTTGAATGGTATATCGTTGTAAAGTTCTCGAACCCATCTCGAGTCGGTTTTGGCGAAAACGAACCTTGCCGTTATCCGCGGATATTTCGAAAACATGGTCACCGGTGTTGGAATCGACAGTTACGGAACGAGTTTGCTTAAACACTCGCAGTGTCTCGGTGGCTATCGGTTTTGCAGATTGTGCAGCTTCAAATTGAGTAAGTATGCCGTTATCGGCATCGGGCGACCGCACGGGCAGATTTAGCCGACTCGA
Organism: Gammaproteobacteria bacterium; assembly: GCA_029862885.1. Taxonomy (GTDB): domain Bacteria; phylum Pseudomonadota; class Gammaproteobacteria; order Arenicellales; family JAOTWM01; genus JAOTWM01. Next base: position 1,745 of record JAOTWM010000424.1, on the reverse strand, counting down.
CCCGGTTGAGACGCTAACTGTCGCGGTGTCGGGGGACGGCCAGGCCATGGGCCAGTAACTGGTGGAGACAGCGAGTCGAATTTTGTGACCGGCCGGTACCGCATAGCCGACATGGTTGAGAGTGACTTTCACCGTGTAGTACTGTCCCGGCACGACGTGCACCGGATTGCGCTTGCCGTTTCGCTGGGAAAGGTTCAGTAGGCCGCGGGTGATCAGGGTGCTTGCGCCGTCCGGCCAGACGTCGCAAAGGCGTGCCGCCAGCAACGCTTGCGGCCGATCCGAGGCGACACTGATCTCAACCTCGGGGTTGCCGAGTATTTCGATTTGTTCCGCCAAAATTGGTGTATCGAAAATCAACGAACCCGCGTCTTCCGATTGTTGATCGCCCGGTAACTCGTCGGCGGGTCCAAAGGCGAACCAAGGCATGTATTCGCCGGCGGCAAGACCCACGGTTTGTGGTGAACAGATTTCCGGGATTGACGCGTTGACTTCCGATTCAGACAGTTCGTTTTCACCAAGATAGTAGAGCTTGGTTTGAACGTGCGCCGAAGGCCAACCGGACTCTCCCACCCAATGACCGGGGCGCGTATCGTAGTAAGGCTTTGGGCGTACACTATCCTGGATATAAACCTGATACGTAGATTCGTCCAAGATGCCGGTGTTGTCGTGTTTTAGCCATTGACCGAACCAGCGTGCCGCATCGTTCAAGAATCCAACGGTTGGGCCGGGAATGCCAAGATGCGGATAACGATGGCACCATGCCCCTTGCAACCCGCGTTTTGGCACCGCAAGATTCTCCAGCAACCTGGGCACCGTGTTGGGCCAGCAATCAGCATGGCCGCTGACCGCGTAGACTGGGATTCTTATCGCATCGTAATCAGTGCCGACCGTGCCTCGCAGCCAGTAGTCGTCTTCCCGCTGGTGGGTTAGCCAATGATCCAGATAATGGGGTGCATTGTTGAGCCGGTCGAACCACAGTGCCCGCCAGCCGTCGCCGGCAAGCAGTGGATCGGGCGGGCGCGTGTTGTAGCCAAACATAATAGCCGCCCAGCCGATGGTCTGGCCCACCATGCAGCCCATGTAGTAGCCTCCGTCGTCGTAGTAACGAAACTCGCTCGCACCAAGTGCGACAACGGTTTTCAATGGCTTGGGGTTACGTTGCGCGAGTTGCAATCCGGTAACGCCGCCCCAGGATATGCCCATGGTGCCGACGTTGCCGTCGCACCATTGTTGATCGGCAATCCAGTTGATGACCGCTACCCCGTCATCGATTTCCTGCTCGCTGTACTCATCATACAATACCCCGTCCGAGCTGCCCGATCCGCGCATGTCGACGCGCACGCAAGCGTAACCGCGATTGGCGAACCAGGCGATGGTCGTGGAATCCCTGACGGCGGAGTAGTCGTCCTTGCGGTACGGAATGTATTCGAGAATGGCGGGCACCGGTTGATTGTGAGCTGAATCCGGCAACCATATCCGCGCGCCGAGGCGGGCGCCGTCCGGCATGGGTACCCAGGTGTGATCAATGCATTTCGACAAAACGAATCTAACTTTTCGCCGCTTCAGCGTGGATAGTGGCAGGTCAAAGTATGACTTTCGTGGACGGCGTGAACTGGCGGAAAGATGCTGTTGCAGCCGTCCGATACGAACGGGCAGCGAGTGTGAAATTCGCAGCCAGCAGGGCGATCCATCAAACTCGGAACTTCCCCTTTGAGTTCGACGCGCATGATCTTTGCATCGGGGTC
>JAOTWM010000040.1 GCA_029862885.1 Gammaproteobacteria bacterium | reverse complement strand
ATGAGAAATATCGAAGGTTCCCATTTGCGCGCCGCGGCGCCCCCCCGCGGACGACACGGTGAAACACATCGCGTCGAAGATGTCCATAAAAGAAAGGGCGCCGGAGGTGTACGCTCCGGCGCCACTCACAAATGCCCCTTTGGGGCGGAGGGTAGAGAACTCATAACCGATGCCGCAGCCGGCTTTCAGCGTCAATCCCGCCTCGTGCACGGCCGTCAGGATTCCGTTCATGGAGTCAGGGATGATTCCGGATACAGTGCAATTGATCGTGCTGGTCGCCGGCTTGTGTGCTTCCGCGCCCGCATTCGACATAACCCGACCTGCAGGAATTGCGCCATTTTCCAGCGCCCAAACAAAACGGTCGCGCCAGGCGTCGCGTTGTTCCGGGTTCGGCTCAACGTCGGCCAGTGCCCGGGCGACACGTAAATAGGTGTGATGAATATCCTCATCGATCGGCTCGCCCGATTTCGACTTCAGGCGGTATTTCTTGTCCCATATATCCCGCGACGCCGGTTGCATCATAATGTCCGTCGCGCCGGCTTGTGGTTTTTGTAAGCGGGCTGCCGTCATGCGGCCAATCCTCCTCTCAAACCTAGATCTGTGTTGCCAATATTACGATCAGACGAATGCACCACCCAGTGCCTCCTCGACTTCTCACCTAACGCTATAAGTTCGCTCGTTAACCATGTGTAAAGTAACCAATAATGGTTAAAAACACAACATGTAGCGGAACAATAGAAGTTACCCCCAATATATTGCGTCGTCAACCGTCCCCTGACCGACGGCAACGCCAGAGGTGGGGGTCATACATATATATAAAGGAGCCACGCCCCGAGCAGTAAGCGGTACGCCACGAACGGCAACAACCCGACACGTTCGATAACCTTCAAGAACCAGTGGATACATGAATACGCGACGAGACCGGATACCAAGGCAGCCATGATGACCGTTGGCCAATCGACGATTCGATCCGTTGTACCCCAACCCCAGATCTGCCACACACCAGCCGCAGCGATCGCTGGAATTGCCATAAGAAACGATAACCGGGCGGCAACCTGCGGGCGCAATCCCAACATCAACCCGGCCGCCATCGTTATGCCGGAACGCGATGTGCCTGGAATCAACGCCAGCACCTGAGCCAGACCTACGATAATGCCGTCCCGCCAACCGACTTGGTCGAGTCCGCGTTCACGCCGGCCGGCCTGATTGGCCCACCCCAGTACCAACGCAAACACGATTGTTGCGATCGCGATCACTAGCGGCGCGCGCAGCGTCGTCGCAATGATATCGTGGGCCAACCAACCGACCAGTGCGATTGGGATGACCGACGCGATTATGATCCAAGCCAGGCGGCTGTCGTCATTGTGGTGGGGGCCGTTCACACTTCGCCGCCATGCCTGCCACAAGCGCCCTATGTCATCTCGGAAATAAACCAGAACCGCTGCCAAGGTGCCAACATGCACTGCAATATCGAAACCCAGCCCTTGGTCACGCCAATCCATCAATTGCGGCAACAAAATCAAATGTGCCGAACTCGATATCGGTAAAAATTCCGTAGCGCCCTGGAGCAATGCCAGTATAAAGGCCGACGACGTCTCTACGATCATAGCCGCTGGCGATGATCCTGCATTGAAAACCCCGTCAACGGCCGGCGCACGCCACGACCGACGGCCAACACCTTAAACAACTCGCCCATTTCGTGCGGTAACGTCAGTTTCTTAATTTGTTGCGTGATCTGCAAATCCACTCGCGGGTCGCCACGATACATCGACTCCGCTACACGTAATATGTCCAGCGCCAACAAGAACGACGCTTGTTGGGTATAGCCCAGGATGTCCAGCCGACGGGTCTCGGCCGTGTGTGCGAGCGACGAAAAGTTGACGTGAGCCGTGATGTCCTGCAGTCCGGGCCGTTGCAATGGATCGCTGTGGGCGCGATGCCGATAATGACACATTACCGTGCCGCCGTGCCGGTCATAATGATAGAACTCGTGCTCGGGAAAGCCATAGTCAATGATCAATGCGACACCGCAATTAATACGACCCGCAAGGTCCGCGAACCAGGCGTCGACGCGCGGCGCGACTTCCGACTCATAGCCATTCGGTAAACCTAGCCCCAGTAAATGTTGCACCGAGGACGGTGCTATCCAATTCGCATCGGGTTGCTCTCGCCACCTAAAATTGCCGTCGGTGTACGTCACTCCGATCGGCACAATTTGCCCCTGTTCGACACGAAAGCGCGTTACCGGAAGCGCATCGGCAACCTCATTGGCTACGACGACGCCATCAATACAAACCGGAAGTTCATCGGGCCAACGCACAATTGAAAATTCGGCTGGCACGCGTTGCTCCAACACCTCGCGTTGGCGCTGCCGCAACGCCGGACTGATTTCATAGATGTCGTAGGACAGCGGTAACATGTCGTCGGCAGCGAGTCTCGCCAGAACAGTTGCCGCCAACGCGCCGCTACCGGCACCTACCTCGACGATCCGGCCATTCGGTGTATCCGCCAATACCTCGGCACACTGCCGGGCGATACAGGCCGCAAACAAGTCACCAAGTTCTGGGGCGGTCACGAAATCCCCGGCAGCACCAATTTGTTCGGCGCTACACACATAGTAACCATCCGCGGAGTCGTACAGCGCGATCTCCATAAACAGTGCGAAATCGATACATCCACCCTGCGCGTCGATGTGGTCCCGTAACCGCTGCATCAATCGTTCGCTACGGGCACGATCTGCCGCTGGCGGTACGTGCGCGGCGGCGGCCGGCGACGTTATGCGGGGCATTGGCGTCGCGGCGGATAACCGGGTATCGTGACCGGCATAGCTAGTGGTTGGATCGTCATGGGCTGACTTCGCGTTGCGGACGCTATGTGGAGTATTTTCGATGCGCCCTGCAAAACTTCGATCATGGGTTTGCGTCGCGCGAATGAAAGTGGGTTGATGAACATGACCAATACTCGCACAGCGGCGCAACTCACATTAGCGAAGCGTGTGCATGCGCCTGGGCGAATCAAGCCGGGATTCAACATGATCTGCTTCGGTTTCATTGGGATGGATGTCGGTAAAGAGCGAGAGTTGGTCCACGGCTCGCATTGTAACGCCTTAAGCTGCTACGGACGGAGTACAATAAATTGCCGTTAGCGAAATCTCGGACTGCGCATCACGGTCTATGTCGCTCTTTTCAGGTAAAGCAAATGCCACGACCTACAAACGAAATCGATGGCCCCGGAATCGAGTAACGAACCGGTCGCTATTGTCACCGGAGGCGCCCGGCGCATCGGCGCTGCGACGGCAAGGGCGCTGCACCAAATGGGAATGCGCATCGCCGTGCATTACCGGGAATCCAGCGGCGCGGCCCACGCCCTGCAAACCGAACTCAACGAAGTCCGCGAAAACTCAGTGGTATTAGTACGTGGCGATTTGGGCGATGTGAGCCAGGGCCGCAGTCTCGTGCGCGCTACCCTGACTGCATTCGGTCGAATCGATCTGCTGGTCAATAATGCTTCAACGTTTTATCCCACCCCGTTCGCACGCGCCACGGAAAAACAGTGGGACGAACTGCTTGCCATCAACCTGAAAGCGCCGTTCTTCCTTGCCCAAGCCGCCGCGCCGAGTTTGCGGGAAAGTGCCGGTACGATCGTCAATATTGTCGATATCTATGCCGAGCGGCCGCTCATTAACTACAGCGCGTATTGCGTGGCAAAAGGCGGGCTCGTTACGTTAACTCGCGCACTAGCTCGTGAGTTGGCACCGGCGGTACGCGTAAACGCCATCGCACCGGGCGCAATCATCTGGCCCGATGACGATATCGATGACGTCGCGAAACAGCGCATCGTCTCGCGCACACCGCTGAAGCGTCGCGGAGACGGCGACGATATCGCCCGCGCCGTAGTCTATCTGGTTCGCGATTCGGGATTTGTAACCGGGCAGGTGATTCGCGTCGACGGGGGGCGTTCGGTGGTACCGTAGCCCGGATAATCCTACATGCGGATGCGACAGATCGGCGGTTTTCGGCTTCGCCTCTCGCCGCTCTGTGCATCGACGGACGATCGCACCCCCTTGTTAGCCGTCAAGAAATACCCGAGCCACACGACACCCATCAGCCGACGTCATCGCGGCACTCCGTTGCGTCTTGCAGATCTAGCGCTACCTGCCGCAAGGCATGACGCGCACTCAACGCCGACCACAGTTGGTTAAATGTCCGATCCAATTCCGGATGCCGCATCGTCGGCGCGAGATCACACAACGGCCGCAACACGAATGGATGCTCGATGATGTCGGAGCGCGGAATATCGAACTCATCATGGCGCACAAGATCGCCGTACAATAATATGTCCAAATCAAGTGTGCGCGCGGAAAATCGTTTACCGCCGGGCAAGCGCCCGTGCCGGTTCTCGATGGCGTGGAGTTCTCCAACCAACGCTGCGACCGTGTCGCCGGTCGTGAAACCGCAGACGAGATTGTAAAACGGATCGCCGTCAAAGCCGAATGCGGCGCTCTCATACACCGGGGATACCAATAGTGGGCCGTAGCGCCTGGATAATGCGCGGACCGCACCGCGCACATTGCGCTCACGATCCACGTTACTGCCAATACTGACGTAAGCTTTTGGCAACTACTCGGCAACCCCGCGCTCGACCACGACGCCAACGTCGCGCGCGCCACGCACTGCGCCCTTTTTATTGATGCGCACGCGGCACCAGGGAATATCGAACTCGTCGAGCAGAATCGCGGCAACGCGTTCAGCCATAGTCTCCACCAATTTAAAACGCGACTCCTGAACAAACGCCGTCACGCGTTTCGACACCGCCTTATAACTTAATGTATCATTTAGATCGTCGCTGCGGGCAGCTTGGGCGATATTCGCACCCATGTCGAGATCGATGGTAATGACCTGCGTAATGCGCCGTTCCCACTCCCACACACCGATGACGCAATCGACTTTGAGCCCGTGTAAATAAATGATATCCATTGGCAAACCGGCACCCGATTGATATCGACACTATAACCAATGTTCCGTGCGGATCGGAAACCAGAGCGATTTGGCGGCGTAACACGGTTTCTCGACAACTTGCTTGCGTCGACGTGGTTTTGAGTCGGCACAACGCGTGATCGTGGTTTCTCCGTTAGTAGGCTACGTCCCCTAATGATTTAGGCCGAAAAACGACTCATAATACAGTCGTGCTGACTTTTTTCATTCTGATACTCGGCGCGTATCTCATCGGCTCGGTCTCAGTCGCTGTCATTGTCGCCAATCGAACGAAACTGCCCGACCCGCGCTCGGCTGGTTCGGGCAATCCAGGGGCCACCAATATTCTTCGCCTCGGCGGCAAACGCGCGGCCGCGCTGACTTTGTTCGGCGACCTCATAAAGGGCACGCTCGCTATCGCGGTTGCCCGTTATTTCAGTGACGACACATTGCTCTGGGCGCTATGTGGTGGCGCGGTGTTTCTCGGCCACTTGTACCCAGTGTTTTTCGGCTTTAGGGGCGGAAAAGGCGTCGCTACGGCGTTGGGAGTGTATCTCGGATTAGGACCACTCGCGGCATCGGTACTGTTCGCGGTGTGGTTGTTGACGGCCGCGGGGTCACGCTATTCCTCGTTGGCGTCGCTAGCGACCGCCGCAGCCGCACCGCCGTGCGTATGGTTTATACAACACGACTGGTATTTACTGGCGATGAGCATCGCCATTAGCGCACTGTTGGCCTGGCGCCACCGCGCCAACATCGGCCGCTTGCTCAAGGGCAATGAATCGCGCATCGGGCGCAGCGCGGAATAAGCGCCGTGCAGGTGTCACGGTGGCGTGAGTTCCGTCAAGGACCAACGCGGCCGCACATCGAACCCAAGCGGGTCGGTGGCACCTTGTCGCAAGCGACTCCACCCGGCGTATGCAACCATGGCCCCATTGTCGGTACAAAATTCGGCACGCGGAAAATACAACGCAACGCCGCGCTCACTGGCCAGCTCGGCTAACCGTTCACGCAGGTAACGATTCGCACCGACGCCGCCTGCCACCACCAAGCGATCGCACCCCGTTTGTTGGACCGCGCGGCCGCACTTGATGACCAATGTATCGACCGCCGCATCCTGGAATGCGTAGGCGATATCGTTGACCGTGGCCGAATCCAAACGGTGCGCGACGCTGGTCTGCCGGGCGAAAGTCTTCAGACCGCTGAAGCTGAACTCTAGACCCGGCCGGTCGGTCATCGGCCGTGGAAAGCGAAACCGCTTGGGATCGCCGAGTTCAGCCGCTCGCGCCAGCGCGGGTCCGCCTGGATAACCAAGGCCTAACAGCTTCGCCGTTTTATCGAACGCCTCGCCTACCGCGTCATCGACCGTAGCGCCGAGCACGCGATACGATCCGACGCCGGCCGCATCGACCAACAGCGTGTGCCCGCCCGAAACCAGCAACGCGAGAAATGGAAACTCCGGCGGCTCAGGCTCAAGCATCGGTGCCAACACATGCGCCTCCATATGATGCACACCCAGCGCCGGCACCCCCCAGGCCCAGGCCAGACTACGGCCAACCGCCGCGCCCACCAACAACGCTCCGCTTAAACCTGGTCCCGCCGTATACGCGATTCCGCCGATCTCGCTCGCCGACGACGTACTCAGTTCCAGGGTTGAGTCGATTAGCGGTAACAACGAACGGATGTGATCGCGCGCGGCAAGCTCCGGCACTACGCCACCATACGGCGCGTGCACGGCAACCTGCGAGGCCAAGCGATGCGCCAGCAATCCCGCCTCGCCGTCATAAACCGCGACCCCAGTATCGTCGCAAGAGGTTTCGATTCCCAATACACGCATGCGCGGATTCTCGCCTTCGGGCCCGGAGTGCGGCAAGCGGATATATGTACTTTCCCCGGCCGAGGTTATAGAATTGCGCCCCCTTTAACGACGCGCGGCATCAATGGCCGGCTCAAGCCGCCGCCCGCGCCAACCCGATAGGCCAGGAGAATACGCTATATGCCGAGTGTCCGCGTGAGACAGGACGAGCCATTCGATGTGATTTTGCGCCGTTTTCGCCGCTCGTGCGAAAAGGCCGGTGTATTTACCGAAGTCCGTCGCCGCGAATACTACGAGAAACCGACGACCGCGAGAAAGCGGAAATCGGCCGCCGCTACCAAACGCGAGATGAAACGCGTGTCGCGACAACGCGCGCGCCGCACCCGGATGTACTGAGCGCATCCCGCTCATCCGCGCTGCTGCCGTGGCGCACTTCCTCACCGAAACACCCAGGATTTTTTTCGCCAGGCGAATTTTGCTGCCAAAAGCGTCGCGATGAGGTCTTGGGCTGCGATATGCGCCGACGCATTACGAATGATTTGACGACACCAGTCCGCCTAAGCAATATAACCGATGGCTCTCAAGGCAAAGATTCAACAAGACATGAAAGACGCCATGCGCGGCCGTGAGACGCTGCGCCTGGAATCGATTCGACTGCTGCGCGCTGCAATCCAGCGCCAGGAGGTCGACTCGCGCACCGAGCTCGACGACACGGGCGTGCTCGCAGTGATTCAAAAACTCATCAAACAAGGCCAGGATGCCGCGGCGCAATTCGAACAAGGCGCGCGTCCGGAGTTAGCGGCCAAAGAATTGGCACAGATCGAGCATTTTAAGGCGTACCTGCCGGCCCCGCTTGGCGACACCGAGCTGCGCGAGATCATCGATGCCGCGATCGCCGCCTCGGGCGCGACCGGCATACGTGATATGGGCGCCGTGATGGCGGCATTGAAATCCGAGATTCAAGGCCGCGCGGACATGGCCGCCGTGAGCCGCACGGTCAAGTCGGTACTGGGCGCAGACTAGCGCAACTGTGCGACCTCCGCCGCCGCACTTGCCCGGCGGGCGCACCAGTGCGAGGATTATCCAGGGAACCCCCGGTTGCGTCTGGGCGACCGAGTTGCCCGCAACGCGATCGCGCCCTGTGTGTGGTGCTTAACCGAGGCGCTAGTCCGCAATCGTGCAGGTTCGTAACGTCGATGCGGGCGAATTTGGACTCGAAGCGGCCGGCCATACAGTAATTAGGAGCTCTCGAACTCAGCAACTAAGCGCAGCGCGATGGCCGGCAAAATCCCCAGCGAATTCATCGATGAAGTATTGGCCAGAGTCGATATCGTCGACGTCATCGATCATCGTACGCCCCTGACCCGGGCTGGCAAGGAATACAAGGCACGCTGTCCATTTCACGACGAACGCACCCCGTCTTTTACGGTCAGCCAGAGCAAACAGTTCTACCATTGCTTCGGCTGCGGCGCGCATGGCTCGGCAATCCGTTTTCTCATGGACTACGCCCACCTGGAGTTCCGCGAAGCCGTCGAGGAACTGGCCGAATCGGTTGGACTGCAACTTCCGACCGATTCCGCGCCGGTTGCGCACAGCGACACCGGACTGACCCAATTGTATGCGACGGTGGCTGCCGCCGAAGAATATTATCGCCAGCAGCTGCGCAGCCATGAAGGCGCAGAAGCCGCGATTGCTTATCTTAAACAGCGCGGTTTATCCGGCAAAATAGCGGCGGATTTCGGCATTGGCTACGCCCCGGACGGATGGAGTCATCTGCTGGATGCACTCGGCGAAAACGACACCGCGCAACGGAATCTGCACAAAACCGGCCTGGTCGTCGAACGCGACAAAGGCGGCTACTACGACCGCTTCCGTCACCGTGTGATGTTTCCGATTCACGATCATCGCGGCCGCACGGTCGGCTTTGGCGGTCGTATCTTGGGTGACGGCGAGCCGAAATACTTAAATTCCCCGGAAACGCCGTTGTTTCATAAAGGTAACGAGTTGTACGGGTTGCACCGCGCGCGGGGCGCCATCCGCGAAGCGCAACAAAGCATCGTCGTTGAAGGCTATATGGATGTCGTCGCGCTTGCGCAACACGACATCCGCAATGCCGTGGCGACACTCGGCACGGCCACGACACGCCACCACTTAGAACGCTTATTCCGGCTCGCGCCGGAAACGATATTTTGTTTTGACGGCGACCGCGCGGGCCGCGACGCGGCGTGGCGGGCGCTCGAAATCGCCTTACCGATATTATTTGACGGCAGACAAATCGGCTTCCTGTTCTTGCCGGACGGCGAAGATCCGGATTCGCTGGTACGCACCGAAGGCACCGAATTATTCCGCGAACGACTGCGCGGCGCCGTGCCACTGCCGGATTTTCTGTTCCGCACGCTATGCCGGCGCACCGATTTGGAGCGGCTCGACGGCCGCGCGCGACTGGTGGAGCTGGCGCGGCCATTTTTGTCGAAATTGCCGCAAGGCGTATTGCGGGATCTCATGTTCGAACGCTTAGCGGATCTCAGTGGCACCGCGCCGGGGTCGTTATCCCGGCGCATCCCAGTCGAACCCGATCGCGAGCTATCCGCCAAAACCCGACGAACGATCGTTTCCAGCCCACGGGGCGGTCGCCCGTCCCCGGTACGGCTGGCTATTATATTGTTAGTGCAGAATCCACATCTTGGTAAGCTCGGCATCGATTGTGCGCAACTGCGCGGACTGGAACTGCCTGGAATCGATCTCCTTATCGATGTGGCGTTGCAACTCGAACTGCATCCCGATATTTCCACGGCGGCACTAGTCGAGCGATTCCGCGACACGGATCACCACGCACACCTTGAAAAACTGGCCGTCTGGGAGCATCTACCTGAAGACAACGCCGACGTGGTTTACCGCGACACCATCGACTCGCTGCGGCGCCAACTCGAAGACCAGGAATACCAGCACCTGTTGATAAAGTCCGAATCGGGTCCACTCGAGCCGGAGGACAGGAAACGGTTATTAGCACTGTTGGAATTTCGCCAAAACCCTATGGGTTCCGGCCCATAGTGGGCTATACTGAAACGTTATTTTTGCTGACAATTTTGACTGTGGGGCACTTACTGCATGGATTCCGATACCAAACGTTCCGAGCTTAAAAAGCTCATCCTCAAAGGCAAAGAACAGGGGTTTCTCACGTATCGTGAGATTAACGACCATTTGCCGGAGGACATGCACGATACTGACCAGATCGAAGCCGTTGTCAACATGATCAACGACATGGGCATTGATGTCTACGATAAGCCCCCGGATCCGGACAGCCTGCTTCTGAAAAGCGATAACGCCGACGACGACGAGGTCGCGGACGAGGCCGAGGCCGTTTTAACCACCGCGGTCGAAAGCGAATTCGGACGCACCACGGACCCCGTGCGCATGTATATGCGCGAAATGGGCACGGTCGATCTGCTCACACGCAAGGACGAGATCGCGCTCGCCAAGCGGATCGAGGACGGGATTCGCCAGAGCACCGAGGCCATTGCCACCTGCCCGGAAACCATCGCCGAAGTCGTGCGCATGGCCGATTTGATCGAAGCGGGCAGCATGCGACTCACCGACCTACTGGTGGATTTCATCGACCCCAACGCCGTGGAAGAACCCATCCCATTTCCATTTCCGCCTAAAGTCGATGCGCTCGACGAAAACGGCGCCCGCAATGGCGATGAGTCGGAAACTGCCGAAGTCGATCTCGGACCCGATCCGGAGGAAGCCCGGGAGCGGTTTACTCGCATTCGCCGATCGTACAACTCGATGGTTCGGGCGCTCGACAAACACGGGGTCGGCGCCAAGCAGGTGCAGCGGCACCAACACAAACTCGCCCGCGAAATCTTGGAAATTAAGTTTGTGCCGAAGCAAATGGAGGCACTTGCCGAACAGATACGCGACCAGGTCGAGCAAGTACGCAGCCGTGAGCGCAGTATGTTTAATTTGTGCATCCACAAGGCGCGGATCAGTCGCAAGTCGTTTATAAAGTTATTTCTGGGCCGTGAAACCGATCCGCAGTGGATCGACGATATGATCGCGTCGGGTGAAGGCGATACCGACCTGATCGCGGCGCAGCGTGAGGAATTACAAGCGACGGTGCAAAAGCTCGTGCAGCTCGAGCGGCGTGCCGGTATGCCCATATCGGAACTCAAGGACGTGAATCGGCGCATGTCGATCGGCGAAGCCAAAGCACGACGCGCAAAAAAGGAAATGGTGGAAGCGAACCTGCGTTTGGTAATTTCGATTGCCAAGAAGTACACCAACCGAGGGTTGCAGTTCCTCGATTTGATCCAGGAGGGCAACATCGGCCTGATGAAGGCAGTCGATAAGTTCGAGTACCGGCGTGGTTATAAATTTTCCACGTACGCGACCTGGTGGATTCGCCAGGCCATCACCCGTTCGATTGCCGATCAGGCACGCACGATCCGCATCCCGGTGCATATGATCGAAACGATCAACAAGCTGAACCGGGTGTCGCGGCAGATCCTACAGGAAAAAGGCCGCGAGGCGTTGCCGGAAGAACTCGCCGAACGCATGGAAATGCCGGAGGAGAAAATCCGCAAGGTATTAAAGATCGCAAAGGAGCCGATCTCCATGGAGACACCCATCGGCGACGACGAAGACTCGCACTTAGGTGATTTCATTGAGGACAAAAACGTCCACGCGCCACTCGATTCCGCCACCGGCTCAGGGTTGTGCTGGGCCACGCAAGGCATTTTAGACACGTTGACGCCGCGCGAGGCCAAAGTGCTGCAGATGCGATTCGGTATCGGTATGAATACCGACCACACTCTGGAAGAAGTAGGCAAACAGTTCGACGTCACCCGGGAACGAATCCGTCAGATCGAAGCCAAGGCACTGCGCAAACTGCGCCACCCGAGCCGTTCCGATCACCTGCGAACATTCCTCGAAACCTGACAACCTCATAACAGAGCGGGCTATAATGGCCCGCTCTGATCTTTTCCCCGGGGCCTGTAGCTCAGTTGGTTAGAGCAGTGGACTCATAATCCATTGGTCGTAGGTTCAAGTCCTACCGGGCCCACCATATTTTTCAATGGGATACAGCATTTCGCCCATTTCACCCATCTGCAAATGGCGCATTTTTGGCGCACTCAAGGGCAACAAATCACCGCAATACGTTATATATCAATAAAGGAATGAAAACATGAGTAAAAAACCTGACCTAGAAAAAGTCACGATTCACGGCAAGAACATTGTCATCAAGCGTGACATTTCACCGATTGAAAACGCCGGCATTGCCGAAAATGCCGATATGTTCAAACTGCTGAATATTTTCGATGCTAAATTTCAGCCCGCCAATTACAACAAGGCCGATGGTACTCCGTTGCGCCTGTATGATGCTGATCATGTCAAAATCGACCTCTCCAAGCGCAGCAAGGAAGACATGGGGTTTTGGCATCGCAATGTAGATTGGAATGAAATCATATTTTGCGTCAAAGGCGCGTTGCGCTGGGAAACGGAAATAACGACGCTGACCCTGCACCCGGGCGAGATGATTCTCATTCCCAAGGGAATTGCCCACCGTTCAATGTTGTGTGACGAATCTGAAGAAGAGAACGTCCTGCTTGAACTGAAGATATCCGACGAACTGGTTTATGTTGGGGATAACAAGTAATGACGCCGAAGCCAGATACCGCCGACCTTTTGGTCAGTGGAATCGATTGGTTGATCACAGTTGATCCGGATGAATAGGAAGGATAACTTTCCGAGAACAGCTATCTAGCCGATGATGCCGCGCAAGCGGGGCCGCTGGATCAGCTCCTCGCCCATTCCATCACATACCGCATCGCGGTGGGTCCGCATCAGGGCCGTAAGGTGTTCACGCTACAGACGCTGCCGGCCAGCAAAGAGCCGTTCGATGAGCAGGTAGGAAAAGGGGCCGGGTTCTCGCTGCATGCCGGTGTGGCGGCCGGGGCGGATGAACGCCAGAAGCTGGAACGTTTGTGCCGCTACATTGCCCGCCCAGCGGTGTCGGAAAAGCGCCTGTCGCTCACCACCAATGGCAACGTGCGTTATGACGTGAAGGGATTCACTAATGTCGCGGGCGCAGGATGCGCAGGAGCGACCAGCTCAAAACACCGTACCGCGATGGCACCACGCACGTCATCGTCGAGCCTTTGGACTTCACCGCTTTTGCGCATCCATGCGCTCGCGGCATTAGTGCATCCCTTCACGTCATCGCCCGGCTGGCCGCCTTAGTGCCTTTATGCCCTTTGGGTCCAAGCCCAGGGTCAACCTAACCCGATTCCACCGTGTTTTCGCTCCTTTATGCCCTCTGGGTGCAACAGCGCGCATCGTGCGCGGGTGACGCCGGCCAAACGGGGCAAGGGCAACAAGGCCAGCGCCTCGCATGCGCCTGAAGACACAAGGCCCGCCGAACGCCGAGCAGCCATGACCTGCGCCCGCAGGGCATAAAGGCGCAGCGCCTCAAGCGCGTGTTCAATATCGACATTGCCTACATGGATGTAGGTAAGGGGCGAGAGCAGGATGCGGTAGCTTCGAGACCTGCAAGACCTGCGGCGGCCACGTCAAGATCATCGCCTGCATCGAAGATCCTGTCGTGTTCGAGAAGATCCTCACCCACCTGGACAGCAAAAACGCAACAGCCGATGCCCCGCGTTTGCCACCGTGTCGGGCGCCGCCCCCAGGGCGGCTTGTTCGACTGATACAGCAGACCCCACACGCGTAAGAACAGCGGCTGCGACACCGGGGCGGCAGGATCGCTGTCGGGCCGACCGTAGAAAACGTCGGGAAATCGGCTACAGTGCGCTATTTCCCCCGCTCGGAAGACGTGATTCCGGTCGCCACCGCGTCGAAGTGCAAGTTGACGGCTTTCCGATGCGTCCATGCTCCACCCACTCACGGAAAAAGGGCGTTTATTCGGCCTATACTCGATACCCAGTCCAATCGCGGCGCGTAACCCGGATTTTGAGAGCGATTCAGACCATTTCCGCGTCCACGTCCCTCGTTCGTCACCCTTGATTCACCGCGACTCGCCCTACAATATGGCCGCCCTACAATATGGCTTTAATCCGACTTATACTCCTCCGGATTTTTTGATGAACTCCGGAAACCGACCCAACTCGAATAGGGATGACCGCAAGACTGAGTTTTCACTCCCAACCATGGAATTGCCCCGGGAATCAAAGACGAAAGTGACTCCGAATCCAGCTCGATATCAGCGGGGCCTTTAGTCGATTACCACGGATTCATTGCTGGCAGTGTTTACACTTCTTTTACTCATTGGGTCATCGCCGAGCCTGCGTTAGACTGAGAATAATCGTTTTTCGCCGTGGTAACTGGAGGCGATAGTTAAATACGTTCCCATTCTCCTGAAACTGCTGCCGGGGCTGCTGCTCCTGGCCGGGCTCGGCTTATATTTATTTCGTGTACCGCTTATCGACAGTCTGCTGATCGGTCAGTTAACGCGGCTCGGTGTTGCAGTGAATTCCCTCGGAGTCGAAGAGGTTTCCCTGAACGAACTGGAGTCACGCCAACTTTCGCTAGGTGCTGCAAACGAATTACGGGCGGATAAAATAAACGTCAAATGGACGCTGCTAGGTCTGGTTAAGGGAGAACTGCAAACGGTGGAGATTAGCGGTTTGCGGTTATCGCTCGATTTGACTGGAAAGAATCCTCCTCTCGGATCGTTGCAGAAACTGATCGGGAATGAAGGCGATAACGAAAATAATATACTTCCGCGGGTATCGCTGCTCGATGCAAAAGTCGATCTACACACCACATCAGGCGATTTTCCAGTCAATCTGAATGGCGACATTAAACCAGGGCCTGCAGACAGTATACTGATAGCCATTGATATCGAGACCACCGCGGAGCCAGGCCATGTAGTTGCCAATCTCACTGCAACGCTGGAAGCTCGCGGAAAACTGCAGGGGGAGCTAACGGTATCGGAAGCCGCGCTGTCACTACCCGATTTAAATATTTCCGAGATACGGGGCAAAAGCTCATTCGAATGGAAAGCTAATCAGCCGCAGGCTATCAGCGCTGATTTTGTTTTATCCCATATCAGCCTGCCAGGGGCCGGGAAGCGGGGCGAAGCTTTTGAACAGGGTGTAATCACTCTGCAAATGAATGCGACGGATGCGCTCATCAAAGGCGAACTATCGGCGGCAGAACATGCATCTGAACTTGCCTTTACCGTGGCATTGAATGATTACCGACAGCAACCCGGCTTCGCAGCTGATGTCAACGCAGAAGTGAATGCTGACAGTGTTATCTGGTATTTATCGGGACTGCCTCGGCCAGGCAAAGGATCCGCCAGCTTGACAGTGAGGGCTGACGGGAAAGCACCTGCTTTACTGACAGCTGGTGATAACTGGCGAAGCTGGTTGCGGCACAGCACTCTGAAGGGCCAGGGAATTCTCAGGCTGGACGGGCTCGATTTTGCACAAAAAGTTGCTGGTCTAAACGGTGCTGTCGGGATTAAAACCGAATTGGCTGATGGCCTGGGAAAGTTAACGCTTGCAGAAGACAGCAGCATTCAGGCCTCCGGCCTGGATGCTGACTGGGTCCAGCGCCTCGGAATTCCCGCGGCGCTGCTCAGCGAGCTAAAGCAGGATACAAAAATGCGTATTAACAGCAAAGGTGAAAATAGTGCAAACCTGACTATTGGCGCGATAGCCGATGGAATTCAAACGGATCTTGCAACTGATCTGGAGTTTATCGTTGATAAAGCGCGAGCCGACATCAGCGCACGGGCAGAGGTCAGCATTAGCGGGCAAAACCAGGTGACAGCAATTAAAATCGATGAGATCAATGTCATCTCCTCAGGGTTCAAATACGCCGGCAACACGATCGACAGATTTACTTTGAGGGTTAGCTTGCAGGGCTCGGCGGATACATGGGCAGGGGAGCTGGACCTTACCGCAGATGCACAGCGATTTCGTCTCGAGCAACTGGATGCGCATCAGGCAAGCGTTACTTTGCCAATGCGGGTGAGCTTCAAAGAACGGGGCGGACAACTGTCACTGCGTAAGCCGGGACAAATGACAGTTGCAGGACTTGTGCCGTTCGAAGCGTTTCGAGTCAAAGGGCCTTTGACAGTGGATCTTCCAAGCTCTGATATTCGGTTTGCGTGGGGATCCCGGGGTCTGTCACTGGAAAATCAGATTACGCTACAACCTGGCAGCTTCACGTTGCTCGTCAACCGCGATGAGGCGCCGGCACTGGAAATAGAAATTCGTCCCGGAAGGATTTCGCACACGGCGAGGATGGAAACTACAGGTCAGATCGATGGTAACAGCATTATCAGCGCAGCCGGCATTACTTTGCCGCAATACCAGATTCAACTGGAAGAATTCGGATCTACGATAAGCCACGGTGAGTCAGGCGGGCTTCAACTCGCCGATTTCAGAATTGATCGGCTGCGACACCTGGCGCCAAAACCTTATTTTGCGCCGATCAGCCTGGCCGGCAACGTGAAGCTTGGGAGCAGGCGTTTATTCATCGATGCTCTTGGCGGCATACCCGGCAAACAATATTTAAAACTAGCTGCCGTGCATGCGCTCGATACGGGCGAGGGTAACCTGAAACTGGAAGTTGCCCCGTTGACATTCTCGCCCGGCGCATTGCAACCCGTTGCGCTTTTCCCTGATCTGGGTATGCTGAAGTCCGTCAGTGGCTCTGCCAGCGCCAGTAGCCACATCAGTTGGTTGAAAACGGGTATCGAAAGCGGTGCCGGGCTTAATATACAGAACCTGTCTTTTACCCAGAATGGAACCACTGTCAGCGGCCTGTCAGCCGCGTTACAACTGACGGACCTGTTATCTCCCGAAAGCCTTCCGCGGCAAAAAATTACAGTGCGATGTATCGATCCCGGCGTTGCCATGGAGGACATGGAAATTATATACAGCATTCAGGGAGCAGCCTCGACTCAGCTCGCCATCGACAAGGCCCAGCTGTCTATGATCGGCGGTACGCTGTCGACAGGCCCTGTTGTAATTGACCCTTTATCCAGCTCTACCAGCCTGGTACTTCAAGTGGCTGATCTCGACCTCGAAGCACTGTTCAAGTTGATAGATGTCGAGGGGCTTGCAGGGGACGGGCGTCTCGACGGCAGTATTCCACTGACTTTGAGAAATGATTCTGTCTCGATCGAAGACGGCGTGGTTGCCGCAAACAAGCCGGGGATACTTCGCCTGAAGTCAGAGAAGGTGTCGAACTTACTGGCTGGCAGCGCTGAAGATGTCGATCTGCTGTTGCAGGCGCTGGCGGAATTTCACTACACCGAACTGATGTTGAAAATGAATAATACTGCAAACAACGACCTGCTGACTACTCTTTCCATGCTTGGCAGTAATCCGAATGTCCTGGAAGGACGGTCATTTCGTTTGAATATCAATCTGGAAAGTAATATCGGTGCAATCCTGAACGCCTTCGGCCAGGCTTATGGACTATCCAGCAAGGCTCTTCAGCGAGTATTCAGATTACACTAGGCATGCTGCCCGTCGTTGCTGACCTGGGTAGAGGAGCATCTGGATTACTGCTAAGCTGATTTCGTAATTGGCAAGTATTGATCCACCAGGATAATGTGAAATCAAACCGGAGTAAGTACGATCTATGCGCAGGAACTATCATATATATTTTGCCTCGGTTGCCGCAGTGCTGGTACTCATGACGGCCTGTACGCCAACTGTCAGAGTCGAGGCGCCAAAAGAACCGATCACGATTAACCTCAATATCAAACTGGATGCCGATGTACGCGTGAAACTGCAAGAAGAGGCAAGAAAAGATATTGAAGCCAATCCGGATGTTTTTTAATGAAAGTATTTACCAGTAAATATATTTTTCGGGAGGACAGTATGCTGCGAAATTTCAGTTCAGGTTTCTACAGATCCATCATGATGACTATTGCGGTATTTCTATTGGCGGGTGGAGTTTCAGCCTGGGCCGGTTCACTTCAGGACTTGCGTGCTTCCGGTGCAATCGGTGAAAGTGCCAGCGGCTATACGGTGGCACGTGATCCCGGCGCTACTGCAGAGGCTGCCTCGATCAACAAGCAACGCAAGGCTGTCTATGCGGAAAAGGCGGCAGCTCAGGGCGTAACTATCGAGCAGGTTGGTAAGGTTTATGCGAAGGAGATATTCGAGAAAGTCCCGGCTGGCACCTGGCTTCAAAACGAGCAAGGCCAGTGGTTAAAGAAATGAAAATCTTTCAGTTGCGGTCACAGCGTGCTTCTCGCCGCGACAGACATTATCGAGTGCCGTCTCCCGGATCAGCTGCCTGAGTTCCGATGGAATACGGGAATGTTTGCCAACGCCAGGTGAGGGATCGCGGCAGGTTTTTGTCAGGGAATGCCGGAGCGATGACGACAGCGGGAGGTCGACACCTTGTTCCAGAAAAATCCCTTGTTAAATCGTGGAACGAAACGGAGCAACGAGATGCCGATTATTGAACGCGACCCGTGGCGGATGCAGTATTTCGAGAATATCGCCTGCCCGGACGACGTTAGCATTCCGACCGACGACGAGCACGCCTACGAACTCTTCCCGAAACACCGCTGGATTTACAACAAGCTGCTGGTGTGCGATACCCAGGGTCTCGACGTGTGCGTCTCGAATTCCTAATTCTGCCGCGAAAACAGCAGATAACACAATATTGCCGCTACTGGATATCCTGCGTTAACCTCCCCGAGTATGAAGAATGTGTTACTGCTGCTCGCTCACCTCTTGGCCACCGTCACTCGAGTTTGTACAACAGGTGGCGTTAAGGCGGTGATCGCTGAGAATCTTCTACTCAAACAACAATTACAAATCGTCGCACGCGCGCGTCAACGCGCCCCTAATCTAGTCGCGGCCGATCGATTGTTATTGGGATTCTGGTCGTTATTTCTTCGACCGAGTCGCATCCACAAGTCGGCAGTGATACTACGGCCATCAACGTTGTCCCGATTTCACCAGTACCTCGTTCGCCGGAAATATCGTCTCTTATTCTCTCCACGAACCCGGACAAAGCCCGGACCAAAAGGCCCTTCTGAGCAGCTCATTCACGCCATCGTCGAACTTAAACGCCGAAATCCAGCCTTTGGCTATCCGCGCATCGCGCTGATTATCTCGAAGACCTTTGGCGTTGAGATAGACAAGAACGTCGTGCGCCGGGTACTCGCTGCACACTACCATCCAGAAATCGGCGGCGGAGGCCCCTCCTGGCTGACGTTTCTCGGTCACACGAAGGATAGTCTGTGGAGCGCGGATCTGTTCCGCTGCGAATCAATCACACTCAAGAGTCATTGCGTGTTGGTAGTGATGGATCAATTTACTCGCCGACTCATTGGATTCGCGGTCCACGCCGGCAACGTCAACGGCATCATCCTTTGCCAGATGTTCAACAAAGTCATAGCGGGTAAATCCGTGCCTCAATACTTGAGTTCGGACAACGACCCTCTGTTTGAGTATCACCGGTGGCTGGCGAACCTGCGCGTCCTTGACGTTGAAGAAATCAAGACCGTCACCGGTGTTCCCGTGTCCCACCCTTTTGTGGAGCTTTTAATAGGAACGGTTCGCCGTGAATTTCTTGATCATATTCTCTTTTGGAATACCGTCGATCTTGAGAGAAAGCTAGGTGAGTTCCAGTATTATTACAATGAGGAACGTGTTCACGCTTCGCTTGCCGGAAATACACCCGCCGAAGTCGCTGGCGAATCCATAACACCGCGTGCGAAGATCGATGATTTCCGATGGCAGACACACTGCCGTGGATTGGTCCAGCTCCCGCTCGCGGCATAATCAATAATTCGACACCAACACGTAATGCTTGCGGGAATTTTGCGGGAATGAGTCGTGAAAAGTTGTGCATCGTTATGCAAATAAAGCAACGGGCGCCCCTGTAAGTTATTGAAAAGTAAAGATACGGCCTTTCCTAATGCGTACTCATAATCCATTGGTCGTAGGTTCAAGTCCTACCGGGCCCACCATATTTTTCAGGGTCCAACCCGGGCACATGGGTAACAGTTTATACCGAAGACATAGGTAACACTTTTGGTATGAAGGGGTTATCAGCCGGTTCTACACGATTCTCATCTTCGTCAAAGAATCCTAGATCAAACT
>JAOTWM010000422.1 GCA_029862885.1 Gammaproteobacteria bacterium | reverse complement strand
AGTCCATCAGTTGTTGACGGTTGCGACTGAAAGCCATGTCCAGGCCGTGGCGGATCACGTGCACAAACCGAAGCCCATCGAACTGCTCTGCAAGCAGCGGCAGGAATATGTGGCTGTTGGGTTCCTTAAATCCCCAAGACGCTCGGGGATCCGCGGTACCGACCGCGGCCAGAAGGGTCTCTGCTCGTTGGTGCGCCCACTCGCCGTCACCAATTCCTGCGTTAGCGCGACCATGCGCCGCGATCTCATCGCGCGCGCTGTGCACAACCCGAAACTCCTGCAGGGTCAGGTCCTCTGCGGTGTGCATCACCTTCGTAAACACACGCAGCGACTGCGCGACCTCATCGCGGACGGTTTCCGGCCCGAGGTTAAACCACCGCGGCCTTTTGCAAAGGAGAGTGAACCAGAGATTGTCCAGAGCGCGGTTGAGATCGGAACCAATATAGAACCCGAGCTCGCGGAGAATTTGCGCGACAACACGCGTGCCACTCCCACCGACGCCACCAACTACAACAGGGGAGATCATCAAGTCCTGGGTCCGGGCTATGGTTCCAACGCTTCACGGAGAGAGATCGCTAAAACGCTGGCTGCCTCGGGGGGAAGATGGCCCAGGTAGTGGGTATTTTTCGTGGGAAGGGCGAGTTTACGGCCGGTGATGTGTTGGTACTGCCGTGACCACCGGCGGGTCTTCCTCTGAGCGTCATCCAGAGGCGCGCCGGTCATCGCGCCACCATGCATCTGATGAAAGGAACCCTCGCCCAAAAGCATGACCAGATCGGTGTCAGATCGGTTGACCGCCCGTAAGTAGAAGTCATGGTTGACGTAACCACCGCCGGGTTCGTCGAACCGCTCATCGTACCCGCCGAGTTGGTCAAACAGAGTACGCCGTACAAATAGGGTGGAACTTTCACATTTCGGTAGAAAATACCCTCGTCGACTCGAGCCCCCGAGTGTCGCGATTTCGAAAAGCCGATATCCGTTGTCTGGCCAGTCTATCTGTGCCAAGAGACGATCCTCCTCCGCTTGAGTATGCCCGTTCAGTACCGCTCGCCGGTGTAAATCTGGGCCGAGATGAAACGCCAACGCGGTACAGACCGGGTTGGCGAAGGCCGCGAAACTGCGGCGTGCAAATCCGAGTAGCCGAGGAGTTACAATCCTGGCCCCGTCGGCAATCAGCCCAAGATTTTCACCTTTAGACTGCCGTACGCCAAAGTTCAACGCCGCAGCCGGTGACGGGGAGGCCGCTTCTATGTAGAAAGTGCGGAAGTTATTACCCAAGCTTTCCGCGAGCTGTGATGGAAAAGGTGGACTCGAGCCGTTGTCCACCACGATGACTTCGTAGTCCTGCGAATCGATCTCTTGTTGATACGACGACGACAGTGTGAGAAGCGTTCTCTCGGCCTCGCGCCTCATATCGAAGATCACGACGATCACGGAAAGCACCGGCGCTCGCGGTGCTTTACCCTTCATGAGGGTGGAAGATAAACAAAGGGTGGCCTCGCTTCGAGTGCCTGCAGATAGTTACCGAAACCTGCCCATCCACAGTGCCCGATGAGTTGCAGTCAATCATCAGCTTACCTTTGTGCAAGTCATGAAGACCGTAACAAAATCGTTGGAGATCTGCTAACTCTACCTGGGGCTGTGCTGGTCCCTTTCCCGGTGGAACGTGGCCCACCTGGTTTCTTTGGTTCGTTCATGTCTGCAGAAAGGTGCCGGGGTGGACTGCTTCGAAATCTCGGACCGATCCCGGGACTGTTTTTTCACCGTTTATCGGTCACTCACTTCTCCGCGTTCCATGATTTCCTCGACGAACGCTTCCGGGGGTAACTCCTTGAGAGACTGGTAACCAGGCGCTCTCTGTCACTGCCCGGGGATATTGCGAGATGCTCTTGCGCTGTTGCGTATTGAAATCTGTGCGCAGTTGCCGGCTTGCCCATGAAATTTGTGTGGATCCCTCAGGACCATGGCCCAAAGCTTTTTTATGACGAGGGAGTTAATCGGCACGGTATAGCGCACACTTTTCGCTAACTAAAATACCCCTAACGGCGCCGATTTCGGACCCGCCCATTGCAGTTGAAACGAAATTCGGGTCACGAGGGCCGCGATCGCCGCTGACTGCATGGTTCGGAACCGCATCAATAGATGCTCGATTACGCGAAAACGGGCAGTTATTCTTGCTATAGTCAACGCTACATAGACGTTTGCCGTCCATCGTAATATTTGGTGGCCGGACAACATCATGCTGCATACCCTGGTAATGGCCCCGTGTATACAGCAAATCTCCACAATCTATCCAAAGATTACTTCGCGGTGCGATCTCCCGCCCTCCGGATCTCAGTCTGCGACAGCCCGCCCGCTTGTATCTCGAGCAATCTGTCGTAGAGTAATCGCGCTTCACGCGTTGCCTCAATGTCTTGGGGGGCACTGCATGTTCGGAGTCCCGGTTTGAAGAATGTTAGTTGCGTTCTGTCGACGGTGTGACCGAGGTCGAAGAGTGCCAGTAAGAACTGGTCAAGATACGCCTCACTGGCCAGGTCGAAGTTGACGATTCCAAAAGGCCGCCTATCCCAGATTTCGATGAGTTTCTTGTTATAGTTGTGCCACAGATCGATTCCTACAGGTATCGACAAGCCGTTTCTTTTTTGCAGGGACAGGGCAACGGCCACGGGATGTCGGAAGGTTCCCATCAACTCCAGGTGTGGCACGAAGCCCAGCCAAGCGTCTAGGGTAAAGACCATTCTCGGGTCTTTTACGGCCCAGAGTTCGTGGCCCTGGAATTTTTCGATTATTTTCTTCAAACGGAGCTTATGCTCCTCATCCCACCGCAGGTCTGAGCTCGGTGGTTTGTCCCAGCTACCAAAATTTTTGGCCAGCACGTCGTCGTGTAGCTGCCAGATCGCCGGATTCTCCAGGTTTCCCTTCGGGTTGTGTGAACTCCGTTCTCGCACGTTTCCTAGATGGAAGCCCGAGTCGCGGAGCAATCCCGCAAGAGAGCTCGTCCCGCTGCGATTCATTCCCAATACAGCTACGGCTCTTGCCACGTGCGAGGGCTCCGAGCGTCCGAGGTAAAGTCAGTTGACGGGAAACAGCCTATACTGCAAGCATGCTTAAAAGCTGGCTCAATCGCAAACCTTAGGATTTAGGCATAGCCCGCCTTGATCCGTCCCATCCTCTGGCCTCGAGGATGTGTATAGGATTCCGATACCTCCTCGATCTGGAAACCGTTGTCGGCAGCTAGACTTGTGAAAAGCGCCCACGGGTAAGCGAAGTCTTTGATGCCGATACGTTCCTCCGATTTTGCCAACCAGTATGTGAAATAAAACTCTGATTCCCGATGCATAATTTTTCCAACGTTCTCGAAAAACTCCTGGATAAGCCGTTGCGGCAGGTGAGTGAACACAGACTGCGCAAGTATGTAATCATGAAGTCGTATAGTAATTTTCCGACACTCCGCCCTGATGAAGGTTAGGGCGGGCACCGGGGTCTCCGGTAGATTGTTAGTCAGCAAACACAACGATCTACTGAGGAGAACACCTGACGACCGCGACTACACAGAGTATCAAGCGCAAGCTCTCATTGCTCCAGCTGGCCGAGGAGCTCGGCAACGTGTCCAAAGCCTGCAAAATCATGGGCTACCACCGCGACACCTTTTACGAAGTGCGCCGGGCCTTCCAGGTCGGCGCCCTGGTGGAACAGCGCCGCGGGCCGAGAAATGCCCACCCCAACCGGGTTGCACCCGAGATCGAGGAACACATTCTCGCGCTCTCGCTGGAGTTTTCCACCTACGGCGCCCAGCGCATCGCCAACGAGCTGAGGCTGCGCGAGGTCAACGTCAGCCCCTCGGGCGTGCGCGGGGTGTGGCTGCGCCATGACCTCGAGACCCGCTACAAGCGACTGATGCGCCTGGAACTCCACGCCCAGGACGACACCGTCGTCTTGAGCGAAAAGCAGGTCGAGCTGCTCGAGCGCCACTCCTGTGAGTTCCGCATGCGCCACGTAAAAGCCAACGCCCCGGGAGAGCGCTTAAACCAGGACACCTTCTACTGGGGCACGCTCAAGGGCGTGGGCAAGGTCTATGTCCAGGTCGTCGTCGACGTCTTCTGCTCGCTTGCGTTTGCCAAGGTCTACACCTGGAAGATGCCGGTCACTTCCGCAGACCTGCTCTACGAGCGCGTGCTGCCCTTTTATGACGCCTCGGGGTGAAGGTGAAGGCGCTGCTCACCGACAATGGCCGCGAGTATTGCGGGCGCCCCGACAACCACCCCTACGAGCTGTTTCTGCAGCTCGAGGACATCGAGCACCGCACCACAAAGGTCAGGAGCCCGCGCACCAACGGCTTCGTCGAGCGCATGAACACCACCTTGCTCGATGAATGCTTCCGCGTCGCCGGACGAACCACCTGGTACATAAGCCCCGAGGAAATCCAGCGCGACCTGGACACATTCCTCGCCTTCTATAACTTAAAGCGCAGCCATCAGCGCTACCGCTTAAAAGGACGAACGCCGGCGCAGGCGTTGTGCGAGGCCCTCGGCCGAAAGAGACTTCCACCTATCGTCCCAAAGGAGGACACTCAACCTGAAAAAGCTGCCGCGTAATCAGCTATCGGCGACCCCGACTGTCGAGTAATTACTGAACTTGTACATCGCCAGTTTGAGAATAGACGGGAGAAATTTCAAACCCGGTCACGGAATCGGAAAGTCCGTGTCGATCTGAATCTTAAGATACTCGGATCCTTCAAATTCGCCTCGATTCACGATCTTACC
>JAOTWM010000420.1 GCA_029862885.1 Gammaproteobacteria bacterium | reverse complement strand
TCACGAAGGTGGACGGTCCAGCAAAGATATTCGCGATATTTGAACGGTTTATCGGTGGTTTTAGGTACGGGGCCGGCGCGCAGTTTGTCCTGTTCGAATTCAACCGATCGGCGGTTTTTGGCTTCGCCGCTAGCCGTATATGGTCTCCTCCCGTTTGGCAAATTCACGTGTTGGTAATGACAAGGAATCAGTTTGCGTCCGTATATCCGGCCTGTTGATGAGGCATGAGCCTCTGGCCTCGATGCAAGACGCGCGTATCGTCCTTAACGCCCTATCGGCTTTAGAGCCCTCGGCTGGAACAGGTTTTCGATACACCGGTGTGACCTGTGTTGTCATCATGGGCACGTGAATCCCGCAACTTTAGGTAAGAGCCATTCGGTTCAGCGTTCTACGGCCGCTTCCTGAACTTTGAGATCCACAGTCGCAACGATACTGCGGTCTTTATCTAATTCGATGATCAGTTTATAAACTTTGCGAAAGGGCGTGAGCAGGCAACGGATGCGAAACGGCATTTTGGTATCGCCGTCGACGAAAAGGAACTCGTTCGGCAAACCCTTGAGGAAATGGGTGTCGAGTTGCTCGATGTCCGTTTCCTGGATTTTTTGGATTCTTGGGGTAACCGAGTGGACATTACTACGTACACTAATATTCAGTTCGCCAAAGCGGATCATGTACTGCGCGGCATGGGGATTTCGCACTTGACCAAGACCGACGATGCGCTTATCGAACTCCGCACCTAGGGAATGGCGCCGTAACCGACGGGTTTCGATCTACAGTGCTGTCAGGTTACAGCGGATACTAGCCGGTGCGTCGATATCTCTGCGGACCTAGTCCGGTCCAGTTCCGAAACGCTCTGGAAAAGGCTGAGAGTTCCGAGTAGCCGAGATTGTAGGCGATTTCCGTCAACGGCATATCCGGGTCATTCATGTAGTGCAAGGCCAGTTCCTGTCGCGCGGCCCGCAATAGATCCGGAAACAACAGGCCATGCGCTTTCAGCTGTTTCTGCAAAGCGACATCGGAAAAGCCGAGTACGGATGCAATTTCAGACAACGTCGGCAGTTTGTCACCGAGATGCAACTTGATCTGGTTGCGCACAACGGTCGCGAGATCCTCCGGATCTCCCGCCAATTTACAGCGCGATTCCAGAAACGGGGTGATGATAGCAAAGAGAAAAGGATCGCTATCGGGCATTCGCGCATCGAGCGCACTGCGGCGGAACGCGAAAGCGTTAGTTCTGCGGCCGAATCGGACGGGCGCTCCAAAGCATGTCTCGTGTTCTCGAAAACCGTCCGGCGCATCATGTTCGAAGCGGACTTCCAAGGGTGTCCAGTCATCTCCGAGAGCCGACTTGAAAATGTTGCAGAACATACCAAGCGAAAGCTCGGCATCCTGTCTGCGATTTTCGATTCTTCGGTCGTAGATGCGATAGCTCAACCAGAGGATATCGCTATCCTGGATCAGGCCGAAACTGGTCTGCCCCTGGTGGGCCGGAAAATATGTTTCCAGATTGCGCAGTGCTGCCGATAGCGTGGGCGAGCTGATCGCGGTGTAGCCGATCGCGCCCAAGTGTTTGGGCGCGAAGTCGCGCCCAAATTCTAAACCGAAGTTATCGTTACCGGTGGTTTTGGCAGCGATATCGAATAGCGTGCAGTATTGGCTTAAATTGAGCTCATTGATCGGACTACTAATGTCGGTGGTCCGAATTCCGGCGCGCCCGAATATCGCATCCACATCGCCGCGGTTGCGCTCGATGAGGTCGACGACACCGGTCGCGGCTGATGCAAGCACCTTCGCCGGTGTGAGTCTGGAGTCTTCAGAATGTTCCCGCATCTGGATCAAAGTCCCCGTGGACAAAATCCCCTCCATCTGAGCATGGCAACTCGAAAATACAATGTCAAATCGGGCCTTCACCACCCGTCCCCTCGCGAATTTGGGCCAGCGCTGCGATTACCCTGTTAAATCCTGTCGAACTTCGGTCAAGCATCCCTTAACCAACTGGTTGAAATACTATAATATGGGTTTCCAATCGATTGAAAATTTAAAAATAATGGAGGTGGATATGAAACTGAACCGTCGTCAATTTTCTGCAGGAATGGCCGGTGCCGCAGGCCTGGTAGCTCTGGGACCAATCGGACGCGCATTGGCTGCGCGTAACGACCAGATGAATATTCTTTGTTGGGAGGGTTACAACTCCGATGAGGTCTTGGGCCCATTTCGGGCTGCAAATTCAGGTGCTAGTGTGCGCGCTGAAAGTGGCACGTCGGACCCGGACATGATTAACAAACTGCGTGCCGGCGAGATCAACGTTTGGGATTTGATAAACGTTAACCAACCATGGGCCCGGGAGCAGCTCTACCCCGAGGGACTTATCAAGCCGTTGAATAAAGAACGGTTCATGCCGTATTTCGAAAAAATGTTGCCGGAATTCGCCGCTCCGTATCCGTTGGCCTTCGCAGCTGACGGTAACCTCATCGGTATGCCGCAGCGCTTCGGTCCATTCAGCTTTGTGGTGAATACTGACAAGATTAGTCGTGGCATGGCAGAGGATCAGGGTTGGAATGTGTTCCTCGATCCGGCGATGAAGGACCGTTATGGCGTTTTGACCTATGACAATTGGAACATCATGCACATGTGCCTCACCGGCGGTCAGAATCCCTTCGCAGCGATTGACGAAGCCGGCCTTGATACGTTCAAAAATACGGCGACGCAGATTTTCGGTGGCGCTAAACTGTTGACCGACGATTTGGTTGCCATGAATACGGCCCTGATAAACGGTGAGATCGACGCCTATTTTACCGGCGGAACGTACACCGCGTCGCCGGCCCGGTTCGACGGTGCGACCAACGTACGCGGTATCACGCCTAAATCAGGTCCGGTCGATGGCAAAGGCGGGGTAGTCTGGATTGAGTTGACCTCGGCCGTAAATAATCCGGATCCGTCGAACTTGGCCGAAGACTTCCTGGAATATGTCCAGCAGCCTGACATTTGCAAGGCGGTTGCCTTCGCCGAGGGGACCTATAACCCAATTACCCAAATGGCAAGTTCGGGCGTCATGTCGAAATTCAACGCCGAGGAGTTGGACGCCATCCAATGGGACAGCCTCGATGAGGAAATGTCCCGATCCCTCGATTACCAGGTCGTCGTTTCTTATGATGCCCTGAATGAGGTATACAACGCCGCTAAACGTGGCTGATATTCTCAGTTAACCCAGGCCCCGGCAGCAATTGCCGGGGCGGCACTGTGGTTCTGTCCATTCGGGTTCCCATGTCCTCCGATCGAATTCTGCGCCTGGAAAATATCGTCAAGCGTTTTGGAACGTTTACGGCGTTACACGGAATTAACCTTGATATTTATGAGGGCGAGTTCCTGACCATTGTCGGGCCGTCCGGAAGCGGCAAGTCCACTTTGATCCGGTTACTGGTGGGTATGGATGAAGTCAGCGAAGGGAGAATTTGGCTACGTGACAAACGCATAGATCAGACGCCGGCCAACAAGCGGCCCACGTGTATGGTGTTTCAGTCGCTCGCACTGTTCCCGCATATGAGCGTCGGCCAGAACATCGAGTTTCCCATGAAAATTCAGGGCCAAAGCGAGACTAAACGGCGAACTCGCGCGCTCGCTCTTCTGGAGTTGCTGCGCCTGCCGGATAGTTTCTATTTCAAACGGATTAACCAGTGTTCCGGGGGCGAGAAGCAAAGGGTGGCGTTGGCCCGGGCGCTGGCCTTCGATCCGGAGATTCTGTTTTTTGATGAACCACTTTCGGCGCTTGATTACCGGTTGCGTAAAACACTCGAAAAAGAATTGAAGGATTTGCACACACGTACCGGAAAGACTTTCGTCTACATCACCCATAGCCTTGAGGAGGCCATGGTGATGTCGGATCGCATTGCTATCATGAATGCAGGACGGTTTGAGCAGATCGCAGTCGCCGAGGAAATTTATGTCAGACCGGTCAGCCGTTTTGTGGCCGAGTTCATGGGTGAGGTGAATCTGTTTGATGTAGAAAGCATGGCCTCGGGTGAGTTACACGGGAGCGGTGTGGAAATCCATATCAACGGTCATGTCGAGGAATTGGGAGTGTCTTTGCCACAGGGCGAGCGCGGAGTATTAATGGTGCGGCCGGAGTTCGTGCGCTTTCTGCCTGCCGGGGAGATCGCGGATTTCATGGTGCGCGGCATTCTGCGCGCTGAGTACGCGTTGGGGTCGCGCATGCAGTACGAAGTTGAAACGGTCGACGGCGCGCGGCTGACCTTGGAGAATCTGCGTGAGGACCGCTACCGGGGCCCGATCGGTGACTCCGTGATGCTTGGCTGGGATGTGGAGCACACACATATGATCAGCGAAGCCTGATGGAGCGACTGAATCGCAAACTTGGTTTTCTGAGTTCAGTACCGCTGGTAGCGGTGTTGTGCTTGAGTTTCCTGGCTCCCCTGTTGGTGGTGGCTGCGTTCTCCGTCATGCCGCGAAAGGTCTTCGACCTCGCGCATTTGCCAGACTTCTCGGCCTATGCAGCCTTATTTGGGCAAGGCTATTATCGGTCGCTGCTTTGGTCGCTCGGTATGGCGCTCGCATCGACTGTAATTCTGTTCCTGGTCTGTTGGCCGATGGCTTACGGTATGGCAAAAGTGTTTCGGCGTTTCACTCTCGTCATTACCATCGCCGTGGTCGTAAGTCTGTTTGTGTCCGAGAATATTCGCCTGTTCGGTTGGGTGCTGACCTTGATGAAGGGTGGATTGTTCGAGGGCAATCTCCGTGCCTGGACCGGTAGC
>JAOTWM010000421.1 GCA_029862885.1 Gammaproteobacteria bacterium | reverse complement strand
TGGCCGGTGTGATTTTGATTGTGACTGGGATCGCTATGATCACCGGTTATTTATCCACGTTTGGATTCTGGCTGCTGAACACCTTTCCAGTGTTTTCCACAATCGGTTGAATATTTATTTCAAACCAATTCACAAGTCCGCCGACGAAATAGGCCTAAACCACTAACTGCAACGAGGGCCTTCAGGTGCCGCCGACATTAACCGCCAACGAAGCCCGTATCATTGGCTGCCTGATGGAAAAATCCGTCGTTACGCCGGATCAATATCCATTGACGTGTAATGCGCTGACCAATGCCTGCAATCAGAAGTCCGCGCGTCATCCCGTCATGTCCCTGGACCAGAGTACGGTGCAGCGTACCGCCCGCGACCTGGGAGCGAAACATCTCGTGCTGGTCGAGGAGAATTTCAAGACTGGTGTGGAGAAATACAAACAGCGCTTCTGCAGCACGTCCTTCAGTGAATATCAATTTGACCCGCCGCAGTTTGCCATCGTCTGCTTGCTGTTATTGCGCGGCCCGCAAACGCCTGGGGAACTGAGGGCGCGCAGCGGGCGTCTGCATGTCTTCGCCGATAACGCGGCTGTCGTGGACGCCGTCGCCGGTCTAATCGAGCGCGAGGGCGATCCGTTAGTAGTGAAGCTACCGCGCACGCCGGGGCGCAAAGACGCCGAGTACATGCACCTGTTCTCCGGCCCCGTTGACGTTGATGCGCACGCCCATCAGGCACAGGCCGCGAAGGCCGCCGGGACGTCAGAGCGAGTTAGTGTGTCTGAGTTGGCACAGCGGGTCAGTGCGCTGGAAGCGGACGTGGCTGAACTCAAAGAACGCTTAAAGGCGTTGTAGGCTCTAGGCCGACGAGTAAAACTTCACTGCTTATTAATGCCTTTATCGTAGCGTAGATACTTCACTTTGTAGTTATCGGGTATCTGGGCATCCGCCGCACGATAACGATTAATATAATCGATCACGGAACCACCGGCATTGCCGTTGCGTTCTTCATGCTCCAAGAAATCCGATTCGAACCAGTCAAAAATCTCGGACAGCATGACCATACTCTTGCCCGCATCGGTCGCCACATTGGTAGGCGCCGTTACGAATTCGCGCATCGCGCCATCCAACACGTCGTTTAGCGTATCGGCTTCGAACGCAATACGCGGCAGACGGGGACAGCTTATCGAGGCGCAGTTAATTGCCGCGTGAATGCGGGGGTCTTTAAAATCCTCTCTGATGGTTCGATCCTCGAGTTTTTTTAGATTGGTTTCTTCACCACCGACAATGATGTCCATGCGCACAAAAAAATTGAATCCCGAGATCAATCCGCGCCATATGCTTTTTTGCTCCGGACCGCGCTCTAGTACTCCATTAAAAACGTGGGCATTGTAGGCATTGATGTAGTAGGCCAAGGCATCCGCTTTGGTGGGGAACAACTGCGGGTCGGATACGGGACTCATTTGCTCGACGGATGCGAGGTAACGGTCGAACACGGTGCGGTCGCTGGCAAGAGATTGGTAATCGACGAACCCTTTATCGTCGACGAAGCGTTGCAGCACAGCCGTCCAGTCGTCATGGGAAAAACGTTCGGATGCGACGCTGCTACTCGTCCAAGTCACCGAAATTAGCAGCACCATGACAAGCAAAGCCAGGTCGAAACGCCCGATAACGGTATTCATAATGATGCCGATACGGTACCGATGCTGATGACACATGACCAAATCCTAGTCGATAACCCGGAATATTTGAAGCGCTTGGTGGTTGAGGGAGGCCTGCGCAAGGTAGGGATTCATATCGACATCACTCAAGCGGGCCGCCCCGGCTTTCCGATCCGTACACTTCGCCGCGATTCGGATCTCCATCCCCTGCGCGCTGCCTTCGTCGATCTTATACTTAGAGTACGCCGTGCCACCCGAACCGATGTGTACGATGAATGTCGAGCACCGAGAGTCGTTCTATGCCGGCCAAATTGCGGCCACACGCAACGTGTGGACTAACCTTTCGCGTACCAGCCGTTGTCGACGTACAGGGCGTTGCCGGTAATGAAGCTGGCCTCGTCGGAGGCGAGGAACACGACGGCGGCGGCCACCTCTTCGGGTTCGCAGATGCGACCCTGCGCTTCGGCGAGAGCGCCTTCTTCCCAGGCCTGTCCGGCCGCATCCAATTCGCTGATTTCCCGCAGACCATGCGCCGTCTTGACGAAACCGGGACACACCGCGTTACAGCGAATCCCTCGGTCCCGGTATTCGGCCGAAATGCTGCGCGCCAACTGCAGCACGGCACCCTTGGTCATGCAATAAAGCGATTCCAAGGGGTATCCCAGCTCCGAGGCGATTGACGCCGTAATTACGATCGAGCCGCCGCCGTTGTCGCTCATTTCCTTTACTGCCCGGCGACACACCAGGAAGGCGGACCGCACGTTGATGTCCATCAAACGATCGTAATCGTCCTCAGTCGATTCGTGGAGGGGTTTTACGGTGATGGTACCGGCGTGGTTGAATAGCACGTCGTAAGGTCCGACGGTCTCGGCGGCTCTATCGAATGCGGCATCGACCTGCGCAGCGTCGGAAACATCGGTTTCGACGAATTCAGCAACTCCACCGTTCTGCCTGATCAAGCCCACGACTTCTTCACCGGCCTCTTTCTGGATATCGAAGATGATGACGGTGGCACCCTCGTTGGCGAAGGCTAGCGAGGTCGCGCGCCCCATGCCGGCGGCACCGCCGGTGATGACCGCAGTCTTTCCGGCCAATCGATTGGACATGTCTTGGTTCTCCCTTCGGTTATTGTTAGGTTAATGGGTTCTGTCGACGCGTGCACGCAGCAGAAATTGAGCGACGACCAACAACGTGAGCGATACCGCGAGCACCATTGTCCCTATCGCGTTTATCTCGGGCGTCACCCCGCGCCGTATTGATGAAAAAACATAGAGTGGCAGCGTAGTTTCGGTTCCGGCAACGAAGAACGCGATGATGAAATCATCAAAACTGAACGTAAAACTGAGTAGAAAGCCGGCAAGAATTGCGGGATAAATTTGCGGTAATGTTACCTGCCAGAAAGTCCGCCATGGCGTGGCGTAAAGGTCTGTCGAAGCTTCGATCAATGTGCGATCCATACCACTGATGCGGGCGCGGACGATTACGATGACCAGCGCCATGGTGAACATCGTGTGTGAAGCGATCAAGGAAACATAACCCATGTTGAGGCGTGGAGGATCTCCCAGTCCTTGTGGCCACAGCCCGTGCAGCACCGGGTTCAGAAATTTAAAGGCGGTGACCAGCGCAACCAGCGTGGCGATGCCAAGGACGATACCCGGGATCATGATGGCAATGTAGATCGCTGCGTCGTAAACCACGCGCAGACGGCCTCGTACTTCTTGCAACGCCAGCGCTGCCATGGTGCCGAACAGACTTGCCAATATCGCGGTACTAAGTGCGACCACCACACTGGTGGTCAGCGCTTCCATGGCAAATATATTGTCCAATACCTTGCCATACCATTTGATCGAAAGACCGTGAAAATCGCTGGCATGCCGGCCGGCGTTGAAACTGAACAAGACTATGATCCCGATAGGGATATACAAAAACAAATAAACCGTGATCGCATAGATTCTCATCGGGTTGAAAATCTACAACAATGAAACATCCTTGCGCTGGTTGGAATTGCCCATGACCAGCTTCATATAAAGACTGATGGTAATCAGCATGATGATCACCAGGGTCATTGCTACGGCCGAACCGTACGCCCAGTTACGCGACTGCAGAAACAAATCCACCAGCGCGTTGCCGATAAAAAACACCTTACCGCCCCCGAGCAACGCCGGAATGAGAAACTCACCCATCAAATAGATGAACACCAGTATGCATCCGGTAGCGATGCCCGGTATCGAAAGCGGCAAGGTAATACTGCGAAACGCCTTGAGTGGCGATGAGCCTAGGTCGGCAGCGGCCTCCAGCAGTCGCTTGTCCAACTTCTCCAGGCTAACGTAGATGGGAAATACCATTAATGGCATGTAGCCATATACGATACCGGTGAGCACGGAGAACCGGGTATTGATCATGCGCACACCATCGATACCAACCAGCTCCAGCAGTTTCGGTAGCCCCTGCCCGCCCAAGATGAATATCCAGGCGTAGGTCCGGATCAGAATGCTCGTCCAGAACGGAACTATGATCATCACCAGCAACATGGTTTTCCATTTCGGATCGACTTTCACTGCCAGGAAATACGCCAGAGGATAGGCAACCAATAAACATAACAATGTACCCATCGGCGCCAGCAACAGTGTGTTTTTGAACGCGGTCAATCGGGCCGGCAGGTTCGCATACTGGGCTAGAGTGAAGGCCGGCACATAACCACCGGCCGGCCCCCGCTCACCGAAACTGAAAACAACGACCACCACCAGCGGCAGAATCAACATCACCAGCAACCACGCCGTAGCGGGCATCAGCAAAAGCCGGTTGGCCCAGTTGCGCTGCACAGAGTTGTATCCTGTCCGCTGCACGCCAAGCGTCAGGCGGATTTGAAACGCGCCAGAAGCTCGGCCCGGTTTGGATCGGTCAGTGTCGCCGCAGCGCCGAACTCCAGTGCGTCCAGCAATTCCTGCGCCGGATACAAAATGGGATCTTCCAGCAATTCCTTCGGAAGCAATGCATTGGTACGGCTGTCGGCTACCGGATATCCATGGGCAAGCACCTCTTTCGCGTTCACCGCTGGATCAAGCATAAAATTAATCAATGCATAACCGGCATCCTGATGTGGCGCACCCTTCGGTATGGC
>JAOTWM010000039.1 GCA_029862885.1 Gammaproteobacteria bacterium | reverse complement strand
CGGTGCCAACCGAGCGATCATTCCCAGCGGAGGAATATAGCGCGCGTCTGGCACGGGTACGGGAAGCGATGGCGGTGAGCGAGCTCGACGTATTGCTCGTACACAGCACCGTCGATCTTTGTTACCTGACGGGCTACCAGACACTCTGGCCGGATGCATATGCGTGTCTCGTAGTGCCTTTGGACGATGCACCCTTTATGCAGGTCGGCGAAGTTGAAGCATCCTGCGCAGTGCTACACGGG
Source organism: Gammaproteobacteria bacterium (assembly GCA_029862885.1). GTDB lineage: Bacteria > Pseudomonadota > Gammaproteobacteria > Arenicellales > JAOTWM01 > JAOTWM01. Next base: position 19,694 of record JAOTWM010000039.1, on the reverse strand, counting down.
GACATCACGGATCTTGTGCTTTTCGATTGGGTCGGCGCAGACGCGGTGCCGGGCCAACTCGCGGACTTGCTGGCCGCTCGGGGCTATACGCGAAGCCGAATCGGTACCCAAGCTGGCCGTATCGAGATGGGCAATCGCGGTCCTGTCGATGCCAAACTGTTGGACACGTTACGGAGCAAACTTAGCGATGCGCAGTTCGTGGATGCCACCTTACTTATGTTTGACGTGAGAGTCATTAAGTCAGCTGCAGAACTTGCGCATATGCGCCGGGCTGCGCGAATCACAACGGCAGGTATGCGTGCGAGTATCGACGCAATTGAACCCGGCAAGACTGAAAATGACATTGCCGCAATTGCTGCCAACGTAATGATTGAAGAAGGGTCCGAGTTCTTTTCAATCGATCCGGTTGTCAACGCCGGTCACCGTACGGGCTATTTTCACACCACATTCAAACGTCATCCCATTGCGACTGGTGATCCGGTTCAATTGGAATTTGGCGCGTGTTTTCACCGCTACACCGCACCCCAGATGAGAACTGTGTTGACCCGTAAGCCGAGCGATTTGCAACAACGCATCATCGATACGCAGCTTGCGGCCCTTGATGCACTGTACTCGTCCGTGCGCGCCGGCCGCAGTACACGCGATGTCGATCGCGAAGTCAATGCTGTAATTGGGCTCTTGGATTCCGAAATTTTTCGGTCCGGCCATTTTGGTTACTCTGTAGGACTTGGATTTCCACCGACATGGACCGACGGCCCGGCCTATATTTCTGGCGCGAAAGATCTGGAACTGGCTGAAGGGATGACGTTCCATACGCCATTCTCATGGCGGGTTCCAAAGCAATATGTGATCGGGACCAGTGAAACCATCGCGATCACCGAAACGGGCTGCGAAATTCTTACTAGCGAGGAACGGAGTGTGGTGGTCAATTAAATGATCGAATCGAGGACTTTGAGGAGTTCCTAGGCGCTTTTAACGACCTGAAACTCGTTGGGTACGTTCAACGGTGCCGGCTTACCAAGATGTATGCCTTGCACGTAATCCACGCCGATCTCACGCAGCTTCAACAGGGTCTTCTCGCTCTCGACACAAGTAGCGATGGTCTGCTTTCCCATTGCGTGACTGATATCGTTGACCGCCTTGACCATCGCCCTATCGATGGGGTCATCGACCACATCTTTAACGATTATTCTGCCGATCTTGATGAAATCCACCGGTAAGGTCTTGAGATAATCGATGGACGACAGTCCGCTGAAATCGTCGATTGCCAATAAACATCCGTGTGAACGCAGTGCTTTTACCAACTGAATTGCATTCGGTAGATTTCTGATGACCGATGCATCGGAAATTTCGAAACAGATTTTCTCCGCCGGAATTTTGGCCGCGACGAGTTGTTTGATGACAAATGATGGAAAATTTTCCTCGGCCAAAGTCGATCCCGATAGATTGATGGAACACATTGTGAGCCGTGACAAATGGCGAGGATGCCGCTTCAACCAATCAACGGTCGCGCCGACTACCCAGCGATCGATCTTGGGCGCCAGTGAATAACGCTCTGCCGCGGGCAGGAATGCGATCGGCAGGGTCAATCCACCTTGTTCGTCCCGCATGCGGACGAAAATTTCGTAGCGCGTCGTGAACTCCCGAACGCCGGTTGAGGATCCTCCAAGCGTCAGTATCGGTTGCGACCACAACTGAAATCCATTCTGTTCGAGATTACGATTAATAGCGGCGATCCTTTCGCCCGCCCGGGAACGAAGGTCCGGGTCGTCTTTATTCTCCAAGTCGATGTAGATCCGGTTACGACCTTGTTCTTTGGCCATATAGCAGGCGTTGTCGGCGGCATTCAACACCGCTGCGGTATCGCCACTCGATTGGGTCACCGGGACCATACCGATACTCACGCCAACGTTGAACACCTGACCTTCCCAAAAGAATTGAAAGTCCTCAACCGCCCGGCGTAACTCGTTGGCGCCTCGACGTGCGTTATCGAGTGAACACGACTCCATCAGCACGCCGAACTCGTCACCCCCGAGGCGCGCCACGGTGTCGCGCGTGCGGACCCGGTCCTGGAGGACCTTGGCAATCTGGTGCAACAGGCTGTCACCTGCGGCATGCCCGCAGGTATCGTTGACAATCTTAAACTTGTCGAGGTCCAGAAAGCACAACGCATTGTGACTATTCTTCTTTCTTGCCGTAGCCAATACGCGGAACAATCGATTCTCAAACTCGGCGCGATTAACCAACTCCGTTAGTGCATCGTGGGTTGCTTGATATGCGAGTTTCTCGGAAAGCCGATGTGCCTCGGTGACGTTTTCGCAAACACTCAGGAGCTCAAAACGCCCGTGTCCGGCATCGATTACGCGGATACTCTCACGCACCCAAATGACGGTCTCGTCCCGGCAAACCTTTCTAATTTCCCAACGGTGCACCCGGTTCGGTTCCGCCAAGCAGGTTTGAAGATGCCCCCAAAGGAGTTGCTGATCCTGTTCCCGATGCAGTATCGACCAGTCTTCACCGACGATCTCGTCGACCGCCCACCCCAGTTGTTTTGCGGCGAAATTGTTCACCGACAAGATTCGCTTATCGGATCCTATAGTGAAAAACATCGACGGGTTTTCGTCGTAGAGCGCGCGAAAGCGATATTCGCTGACGCGCAGCGCCGATTGGGCGCGTTTGCGTTCTAGGATCCGTCCGATCTGGGAGCCGATTAGATCCAACGCCAACACCAACGCGACCGGGGGTGCGACTTCCGTGTCCAAAAAGAACTCAATTACCGCCTCGACCTTCGATCGAAGCAGAATCGGAAACGCAAATGCCGAGCGAATCCCCAAGGACTCGGCATCCGGGATACGGTAAGCGTCCGCATCGCGGGACACATCTCCTATCCATTCGCGTTTTGCGCTGGCCAACACCCGACCCGGAAGATCCTCACCGCTCGCAATACGTTTGCCTTGAACCACCGAGCGCAGCCGCCGGAATTTATTTAGCTTTCCGCCATGCCAAATATTCGTAGGCTCCAGCGCCATACCGTCATCGGTGGCGACATAGGCGTGAGCCAACGGCCATCCTGTCAGTCTGCAAATTTCATCCAGGCACACCTGTAACACTTCATCGATATCTGGCGCTTCATTCGCGGCCAGTGCAATGCGTTGCAATAGTTCCAGAGATTCGGTCTGTTCCCTTAAGGCCTGTTCGGTGTGCGCATGCTCAATCGCAATTCCGGCCACCTGCGCCGCGGTGGTGATCGATTGCAGCTGGGCGTTGGTAGGCGAATGAGGCGTCCCATAGTAAATTGCGAATATTCCTAAGGGCTCACCGGTTGAAGAAGTAATGGGTTCTGACCAGCAGGCCCGCAGCCCGGCGCGCTGGGCAATCTCACGGTAGGCGGCCCAGCTCGGATGCTCCATGATGTCTTCAACGACCATGCGTTTTTGTGTGTATACAGCGGCCCCGAAACCGCCGGCCGCCGGACGTATTTCCAAACCGTCAATCTCCCGGGTGAAAAAATCCGGAAGGCTTGGTCCGGCCGCGTTGCGCAGGCGGGTTCCCGACTCATCGACCAGCAGGATCGAGCAACGTGTCGCTGGATCCACCTCTTCGACCGAAACAGCCAGCAGCTCCAGGACTCCAAGCAGCGGCGTCTTGGTGGCCAGGCGCTCGAGGACCCTGGCACGACCCTGTTGAATCTTTACCGCCGTCGCCCTCTCGTCCACTTCGTGGCGCAGCTGTTTCTGATAGCGTTTAATGGACTCGCGCATGGAGGTAAAGCTGGCGACTAGGCGGCCGACTTCGTCTCTACCCGCACCGGGCAACGGCGCACCGAAATCGCCTTGGCTTAGCCGGTCCGACGCCTCCGACAATCGGGCGAGCGGCCGCCTGACAACAAACTCGGTGACAACACCGGTCGCAAGCACAAACACGACGACTACCCCCAGCACGACCAAAACCAAGCCGCGCACCGCGTCGATTTGCTGTTCGAGTTCCGAGTCGACATCGACCGTTAACACGAGCTCCCCGGCAACTTCATCGAGATATCTAATCGGCCGGCGAATGACATGGAATTCCTCACCGGGGACGGATGATGGATCCAAGGGATACAATTGTTCTTGTTCGTTGGTCAACAGGCGGATCTCGAGCCAGGATTTGTTTTCCGCCTGCACATCGTCGAGAACTGCGTAGATGCGCGAAAAATCCAGGTCCAAGGTCGGGACCAACAACGTCTTGGCCAGCGAGGACAGGTGCTCATTGGTCGTTTGGATGAACTTCTGTCGATCATCATTGATAGTCGTCGGATACCAAACCAATAAGACATAGGCGCAGACAATCGCGCCCAGGGCGAACAGCGGCAAAAATACTCGGTATCTCAGACCCATCGCCCGCTCCGTTTCTTATCGTCGTGTGTTAGGAGTCTAGATTCGGCCATGGGGTCTCCGCCGCGGGATCCGCGCACGGACCCAGTACAGCAGTGTGCATCAATTTGGCGGGAGGAGTCCGGATTCGGTGAAATAACGGACCGCACCGGGGTGCAATGGCGCAGCGAGACCCTGCAAAAGGTCCGGGGCCTGGAGGTGCATAAATGCCTCGTGACTGGCCCGAAACTCATCCAAGTTCTCAAACACCGATTTCACCAAGTTATAAACCAGCACCTCAGAGACATCGGCGCTGGTAACCACGGTCGCCTTTACGCCAAAGGTCGCGACCGCATCATCCACCCCCCGATAGACGCCCGCGGGAACGCTGGTCACGACATAGTGTGAATTCTGGTCGACGAAGATCTTGATCCCATCCGAATCGATAGGAATTATACGAATCCCGGCCGCTTCGGCCGGTTCCGATATCGCCCGGTTAGGATTTCCCGCGGTAAAGAAGAACGCGTCTATCTTGCCGTCGACTATCGCTCGCGACGCGGCATCTTGTTGCAGATTTTCGGTATGCAGATCCTGGTCGATATCAAGGCCATAGATTTTGAGTACATCCAGTGCATTGCCGCGTTGCCCGGAACCTGGATTGCCGATATTGACCCTCTTTCCGGCGAGATCAGAAACATTGCGGATCGCCACGTCCTTGCGCGCCACGAGCAGCACCGTTTCCGAGTGGATGCTGAATACACTGCGAAGTTTGTCCACCGGGCCCTTCGACTTCCAATCATCCAACCCGTGCGTGGCTTGCCAGTTTCGATCTGACTGGGCGATACCGAAATCAAGCAGGCCACGTTCCACAGCATTGATGTTAAACACCGAACCCAGTGACGGACGGCCCAGACAGTTGTACCGATCGGCCGCGTATTTGTTGACTAGCGCACAAATGTTTACCGCGGCCTGGTAATAAACACCCGTGACCGAACCGCCGCCGATGATCACCGCCTCCTCGGCAGCAACCGCCCAAGGTCGAACCAAGACCATGAGACAAACCAGCAGCGTTCTATAATATAAATTTTTCATTACCTACATCCCACGCAATGAGGCCATGCCGTACGCTGTCGGCTTTGGCCCAGGAGTTGGGCGACTAATTACTGTATTGTCGCTGGTAAATTTTCGCGAACCTGTCGTTTATGGCAGTAAAGGCGCGCAACACTTCCGGATCAAAATGCTCCGGCGATACGCGGCTATCGCCCTGCGTGATCACATCCGTTGCTCTGCAGTGCTCATAGGGCGACTTGTAGGGCCGCGCGCTACGCAGTGCGTCATAAACATCGCATATCTGGGTGATTCGCGCGGAAAGTGGGATGGCATCGCCCACCAGACCGTCGGGGTAACCACTGCCGTCCCAACGTTCGTGGTGACCGAGTGCGATTTCGGCGCCCATCTCCAGGAACGGTGTGCGATAGCCGCGCAAAATTCGTTCACCCAGTACGGTATGGGTTCGCATCGTGTCCCATTCGTTTGCACTCAACGGTCCGGATTTCAGTAGGATGGAATCGGGAATCGCAATCTTGCCGATGTCGTGGAGTGAACTCGTGTGATATAGCCGGGCCTTGAATTCTTCGTCCAGCCCCATTTGTGTGGAAATCAATTCTGTGTAGTGGCTGATGCGGCTTATATGCGTCCCAGTTCCGCCGTCGCGGTGTGAGCTCGCCCGCTGCAGCGCCGTTACCGTTTCCAAGCAACGCTGGCGAACCTCTTTAGTGAGCGCCAGATTGTCGTCGCGCAGTACATTTTGCCCCAGAGTGAGTCTAAGCAGATTACGGACTCGAAATAACAGCTCCGAACGGTCAATCGGTTTACTGAGAAAATCTTCTGCGCCCTCATAGAGACTCCGGAGACGCGTTTCGCGATCGGTCTCGCAAGAGATCATTATCACTGGGATGTGTAGTGTTTCAATGTCCCTTTTAACCTTTTGTACGACATCGATTCCGGTCAGACCCGGCATCAAATGGTCCATCAGAATCAGGTCTGGTTTGCAGTCAGCAAGATGGGCGAGAGCCTCTTTGCCGCCGTGAGCCGTGCGCGGGCGATATCCAGCCTCCCGAAGATAGATTTGCAACAGTTCGCAAAAGATCAGATCGTCGTCGACGATCAAGATGTCCGCACCCGCGGTCGCCGCCGGACGGCGTCCGTTCAGGATGCGGCGGTCCGCATTGGCTTTCTCTGGGCAGTCCAGTGCGGTAGGCTTGCTCATTAGATTTTACCCCCACGGTAGTTTGTGCGGTGCGAACGGTTGAACCTACGATCAACTGTAGCATCGGTCCCGGCTGCGCGGGCGAGCGCAACGTGAACTATTGTTAATTACGAGGCGGGTCGGAATCGCGGCGTATTCCGCTAACGGTCAATAATGGAAGATCTCAGATTCCCCTGCATGTGCTTGTTATGCCGCTAATTAAGTCTTCCTAGAACTTCCTCAATATTTATAGAAACGTCATCCTTCCCAAGACGAAGTTAAACCGCTTGCACAGATAGGTTGAAGCGATCGCCAAAAGTGTGATCAGTAGAGTCTTAAGATTGATTATAAGTAATATGCTCTTGCGTCTTTTCATGATTTCTCAAACATTGTGGGTGACAACATAACACCCATTGCAGTGGCCAAAGCGAGTATGGTTTGAGGGCTCCTGTTCAATAGTGAGATGCGTTACCAAAGATAAATATTCAAGCATGTTGCGCCCGCCCAATGATGAAATCGAAATCAACATCTGCCGGCAATACTCCATACGCTCCCGACCAACGAGGGGCGAGCCGGGAGGCACAGAACGCACCCGATACCGCAGCGGGTGCGTGTTGTATCAGCAGCGCACCCTGTAAGGTAATGGCCATGAGTTCGGTCACCGTCCTGGCTCGGCATTCCAGGTCGTCAGGATTCTTGAGTTCGTTCCGCAGGTTGTCGATCGCGGCATCCAATGCCGCATTGGCACCACTTGCCGATTCGAGTTCTGACAGCAACGCAGGAATGGCAGCCGACTCGCGTTGCATGGCGCGCAACACGTCGAGACACACGATATTGCCCGCGCCCTCCCAAATGCTGTTCACGGGGGCTTCACGGTACAGCCGCGGCATGATCGACTCTTCGATATAGCCGGAGCCACCGTGACATTCCAATGACTCACCGACGTGGGCCGGCGCGCGCTTGCAGTTCCAATATTTACCTATGGCCGTGCCAATACGTGCAAGCGCCGCTGCGTCTTCATCGGTGTCACCTTCATCCAGAGCGCGCGCAATGCGCAACGACAAAACCAAAGCCGCTTCCACCTCGATCGCAAGGTCGGCCAGTACATTGCGCATCAGCGGTTGCTCGATCAATGGATTGCCAAAAGCGCTGCGATTTTCGGTGTGGTGTAATGCCTGAACCAGTCCCTGACGCATTAATCCAGCCGAACTTACGCAGCAAGCCATGCGATTACCCTGCACCATGTCGATGATGGTGCGAACGCCACGGCCTTCCTCGCCCACCATAACGCCCCAGGTATCTTGAAGCTCCATTTCGGTCGACGCATTGGAGCGATTACCGAGCTTATCCTTCATGCGTTGCAGAAACAGGCCATTGCGCTCAGCATCGGGCGTCCAGCGCGGCACTAAAAAACATGACAGCCCGATATCGGTATATGCCAGCGTTAAGAATGCGTCACACATCGGGGCCGAACAAAAATACTTGTGCCCGGTGAGACGATATTCGGTACCGATGCCAGTACTCGTGCCGACGGCAATCGCCCGGGTCGTATTGGTACGCACATCAGAACCTCCCTGTTTTTCGGTCATAAACATGCCGGCGGTGGCGCCCGTCTTCTCTGTCACAGGAACGTCGCGCGGGTCGTAGTGTGTCGACAGCAGTCGGGGAACCCATTCATCGGCCACACTTGGCGTTGTTCGCAATGCCGGTATGGCTGCGTAGACCATCGCCATCGGGCACATGGCACCGCCTTCAACTTGACTGAACATATAGGTCAGTGCGGCGTGCCCGACCTGGGCACCTGGCCCGGCGTGATTCCAGGCAAAACTTGCGACCTCGTGCTCCACCGCCATTGACATAAGTTCGTGATAGGCGGGGTGAAAAACGGTTTGATTAACACGCATGCCATAGCGGTCGAATGCTTTCAGTTCCGGAGCACTTCGATTCGCCTGCTCGGCTTTCTCGAAAGTGTCGTTGGCACCAGCGAGTTTGCCGAATGTCGCCAGATGCGACGCAGCCCAACTTCCGCCTTCGCGCAATACACCCTCTTGCAATGCATTGTCGCTTTGCCAGAAATCCTGATCGCCGAGATGAGGCGGCATATTGATGACATCGTGGGTGGGTAGAGATGCGAGGGGAGTTCTCGGGATCATGGGCCGTATCCGCTTTGTTGGCTTAAAGAAAATAAAGAAATAGACGAGTCTCTACATCGCACATTAAGCGGCGCTACCAAGGCCCGACTGCGCCTGGATCGACAGAATGGATCGAAAGTCTTCCACCCGAATTTATCGTGAGTCCGGGTCGCAGTTCGACGCGGGGTGAAATCAATTGCAGCAGAAATCCCGCCTGTACTTCCACTACGGGCTCGATCGTGATCGACTGCGCAGCACCACAAGTAATGTCCATCGAATCGACGACTGTTCCATAGGTCGCGTTATCACCCGTACACGCATTGCTGGGCGTACCCGGTAGCGGGTCGAGTCCATCCATTATGCCGTCGTCATCGGAATCGGTATCCATCGAAAACAGCCCGTTCTGATCTTCGAATTCATCGGTAAGACCGTCATTGTCGTCGTCCTCGTCATCGCCATCCAGGATGCCGTCCCGATCGAAGTCGGCCGCGATATAGGCGATCTTGCGCACGCTGTTTGTCCATTGAGAAACGTAGTAGAGCGCACCGTCGGGCCCCACGGTCCAGTCGGAACTACCACCGGCCAGATCAGTCGCAAAATCGTCCATCGTCACGCCGCCGGTAATCTGGACCCAGGCGGAAGTGCCGGGGTCCCAGCGCCTCGCCCGCAAGAACCTCAGATAGTATTCCGAGGCGAAGTACACCCCTTCGAAGCTCAGAGGAAAACTGACGTCGCCCAAAATATTATTAGGATACGGGTTGCCACGGTAGACGGGGCCGCCCATCACCGACAAGGCACCCTGGCCACTATGGTCGTATTCAAGTATAGGAAGATGGTTGGGTGGCGGCGTAATTCCGCAATTGGGGTCGGTCGGGACATCATAGGTACCTTCGAAGTACGGCCAAGCAAAATTGTCTGCACTGTCGGCACCGCCCCCGGCGGCCGGGGGCGAACCTTCGCTGGCCTCTTCCCTGGTGCTGTTGCCGACATCGCCGACATAGATGCGCCCGGAAACTGGGTCGATGGAAAAACGAAACGGGTTTCGCAACCCGTATGCCCAGATCAGGCGCTTGTCCAGGTTCGCGTCACCGGAGAAGGGGTTGTTGCCCGGATCCAGGGAAGCCCGGTCCGTGGCCGCATTAAACGTCGCGGTTACACCATCTACGCTGATGCGCAGGATTTTGCCCTTGAGCAAAGTCAGGTCCTGCGCATCGCAGCGGTCGGCATCGTCGCCGAGACTGATGTATAGCTTGCCGTCGGGTCCGAAGCGGAGTGTACCGCCGTTGTGGTTGCTGGCATCGTCCGGTATATCATCGAGCAATATCACCTTCGAATTGCTGTCGATGGTGAGATTGGCGGACGCAGAATCGCTCAGATCTCCTCCGACTGTGTAACGCGCGATCTGGATCTTCTGCGGAGAAACGTTGGTGTAGAACAAATAGATGTAAGGCCTCGAAGGAAATCCCGGGTCGACGGCAATACCCAACAGCCCCCGTTCACCCCCCGTATTGACCTCGGGCATTGTCAGCAGCGTACCGAGTGTCGCGTTCGCCCACAATTTGAGAATTGCATCGTCATCGGCATTTACGTTGGTGTTATTGCCTTGCTGGATGACGAGCAGCCGCCCGTCGGGCAGAAACGCCATGCCCACGGGAATGCTTAATCCGCTGCTGATAACGATCTGTTCACTAAATCCGTTGGGCAGGCTGATCGCAGCCGCGGGCGACGAAAGTGACATTGAAGCTGCGGCCACGAGTCCGCAGAGATAGAACGCAGAACGCCTCAAATTAAACCAGACCCAATCACCGATCCCGACCATTATTCTCCGTTACCTTTTGACTTTCCAGTTCTCAGACCGCCGGCGAAGACGCGTGTTGTATGAACTCCTGCGTTCTCGGCACGAACAATACAGCAACAAAAATCAGCAAAGCCGCCACCGCCAGCACGCCGAATAGGGCACTGAATCCCCAGGAGCCATGGATCCAGGCAATCAGTGGCACCGCTGAAGCCATTACGGAAAACGTAATGATGTATCGCAGCGCGTATGCCCGGCTGCGCCATTCACTATGGGCCATACGCCCAACCAAGACATCATTGATGGGGATCTGGCCGAACACGGCTAGCATAAAAGCGATGGCGACGACTAATGCCGCGACGCCGGTAAGCTGCATCATGATGCCGAGGAATGTGGCTTGGAGAATAGCCACCCAAGCGAAAACCGTGCGGATGGAGTGGTGGTCGACGAGATATCCGACGACGAGTTGCGCGAACGCCGCGACCGTGAATACCAAAAAAGCATACGAGCCGATGAGTGTCGCCGTCCCGGCGAGGTCCGTTAGCCGTTCTTCAAATACCTTAGGCAGGGTGAACGTCGTGCTTTGGAAGACTAAGCCCCCGATTGCCGTCGTGATGAAAATTACGGCAAATACACGCAGCAGGGTTTTTCTGTGCGCGCCGGGTTCAGCATGCTTGCTTGGGGATGGCCTTTGCGCCGAATCAATTTTCTGTTCAGTGCTCACAAACGCGAGGTAAAGCAAGCCGAGGATAATGGCTCCCGTCCCCGGAATTAGAAACGCGCTGCGCCAACCGACGGTGTCGATGAAAAGCCCCGTGAGGAGAGCCGCGCTGGCGACGCCCATGTTGCCGAAAATGCCGTTGATGGCCAGCGGCACTCCGGTCTTGCTTCGCCCTTGAACCACCATTGCCAGCCCGACCGGGTGATAGATAGCCGCGAATACCCCGACGAGCGTAAGGCTGATGCCGATTTGCAAGGGTGTATCCGCGAAACCCGCAAACAACGAACTCGCACCAATACCAACAAAGAAGATGACCATCATTCCTTCGCGACTCCATTTGTCGGCGAGCCAGCCGGCGGGAATGGCGCAAATCCCGAATGCGATAAAGCCTGGGGTCGCGTAAGGAATGAGCTCCGCGTAACTCATTCCCCATTCGGTGCTGAGTCGCAACGCCGCTACGGTCGCAAAAACAAGCAGGAAGAAGTGGTCAAGAAAATGACCTATGTTCAGGAACAGAAAACTCAGTTGACTACGTCGCATAGCTCGAACCATCTCTGGACGATCTCAACAGGTCGAATGGAACAAACCGCCGACGGCTTCTCCGTTCGAAACGAGGCCGTTATAAATCTCGACCGCGGCCTTCGTTTCTGCTACGTGTACAGTAATATGCTGGTCTTCGAGCAAGTCAAGCGTTTCGGCACACGTCCGCAACATCAGCAACATGCCTCGGCTTAAAACTACGGATTTACTACCATTGTCAACCAACTCCTTAACGTCCGCTGGCTGAATTCCCGGCACGTGGTGTGTATCAGTTTCGCGCCAGTCCCATCTGCGACCACCGCCGGGCCAAACCTTGAAGTCCTTGCCCGTGCCAACGCCATCGACTTCGATATGCCCCCATGACACTTGGGTTATACGGGGAGAGCGTAATTCCTCATGCTTCATGGCAATGCCTCGCTTATTGATCGACGGAACTTATGGGATCGAAGCCGAAAAGTTTCGGTGGCGCGCGTCCTCGAGTGTTCCCGGCATCCGCTGGCCGAGTGTTGTCTTGGCCGATTGTAATACGTTTCGCTGGATCCTATCGGGCAAGACTTGGATCGTCGGCCTACCCTGATTAAACATTTCTACGCCGGCGAAGCGGATGCCGAGCGGGAACTATGCGCTGTATTCCGGGCAAATTGGGTACAGCCCAGGGCTGGCACAAGTCCTGGAGAGCGAGGCTCGTATAACAATAAATTGACCCGATCCAAACTTAGTGACAATCTAGAACGCGCAGGACTTTCCCTTTAATTATCAACGGATAATTCATCTTTCTTCGAAATCCAGCGAAGTGTCGTTTCGGTCGGATTAAGTCGATCAGCGCCGATGTTCGACACCGGAGAACAAGTGATCCGTGCGCCCGTAACCAAACTCGATCAATTCCCGCGCACGATGAAACTCGGAAAAACCACATAAATTCCGCGATATGGTAAGCACATGATGCGGCGGGTTGGCCGCGAGCTTGGATTGAGTAATCCTGGCTTGCATGGTTTCCATTGAGCGGATGATAAGATCCGAAAAACCAAGGCGTTGTTCGTCCGGTGCCGGGCTATTGGGCCAGAATCGCTCGATAAACTGGCCAATGCGGGCTGAATAAGCGTTACGAGTAGGCCGTATCGTCTCTTCCTCAGCAGGAAAAAGATCGGGTTCGCTCGGCCCATTAAGGTCAACGGCAAATGTAATGTCGGTGTGATCATTCAAGGTGGGTGCGACCGGCACGGGATTCACGACCTCACCGTCGATGAGTACCGGGTTGCCGGAGGTAACCGGCGCGCAGATAGTCGGCACAGCGATCGATGCCGGGATCGCACCAAACAGGTCACCACGGTTGAGCCAGACTTCCTGACGCTGCGTCAGGTCGGTCGCGACCGCGGTAAATCCAATCGGCAAGTCTTCGATTTGTCGATCGCCGACAAGTTCGCGCAATACGTCGATGATACGTTCGCCTTTGAACAGCACCCCATCGAGGGACCAATCGAGCAGCCGCAAAATGTCGCGGCGCTGCAGCCCGCCCACCCAATCGGCGTAGATGTCGAGTTTACCCGCTGCAAAGATGCCGCCGACAAGTGCGCCCATAGACGAGCCGGCGACGTAGCGAATATCATAATCGCGTTTTTGGAGGCAACGGATGACGCCAATGTGAACCAAGCCACGGGCGCCGCCATTACCAAGGACTAGGGACGTAGTTGTCGTATTCACTCCGGATTAAAGGTGTCCTGGATTCCGCATTTATACACATACATTAGTGCAAGCCGCCGACGTATCAATTCGACGGGGATCGCAAAGGTTTTGGGGCACATTTGAAAAATGAATGCCGAACCCCCATGAGTTTCTGCAAAGTCGATTTTACACTGGACACTGCGTATTTTTAGGAGGCGAAAATGCACAAATACCGTTTTTTACCTTTGGTGATGTTGGCGTTTACCGTGTCCCCGCTGTATGCGCTCGAAGGCGGCATTGACAGTCTACGTCAGACCGGAAAGGCCTTTGCCTCGGTGGCGCGCGAGGTATCACCGTCTGTGGTGTTCATTCAAGTCGAGGCCAGCGCGTCCAGTCCGGACGCCACCCAGCCGCCCTCTCCGTTCGGCGGCGAGCAATCGCCCTTCGATGATGAATTTTTCAAGCGTTTCTTTGGAGATAAGTTTCCCGGACTCCCGCGTCCCGAGGCGCCACAAGGCAAGCGCCGCGCGTTAGGGCAAGGGTCGGGCTTTGTATTCGCAGCCAAAGATGGATTGTTAGCCGACAAAACGTACATCCTGACCAATAACCATGTCGTGAAAAATGCTGAAAGGATCAGGGTGAAGTTTCAGGATGGGCGCGAATTCGACGCCGACATCACGGGCACCGACCCGAAATCCGACGTGGCTGTAATCGAAATCAAAGCGGGGGGGCTGCCGGCGTTGCCGCTGGCGAAATCCTCAAAACTTGAAGTCGGTGAATGGGTGGTGGCCATTGGTAACCCATTTGGTTTGAGCCACACGCTGACGGTAGGCGTGGTCAGCGCCAAGGGGCGAACCAGCCTCGGCATCAACGATTATGAGGACTTTATTCAGACCGATGCTGCCATCAATCCGGGGAACTCGGGCGGCCCTCTGGTCAATCTGGATGGGGAGGTGGTGGGCATCAATACCGCCATCTTCAGCCGAAGCGGCGGTTATATGGGAGTCGGCTTCGCCATCCCAATCGATCTGGCGATGGTAATTGCCAATCAGTTGATCGCAGAGGGCGCAGTAACGCGCGGATTCCTCGGAATTGCTATTCAGCCCTTGACACCGGAACTCGCAAAGTCATTCGATCTGGAGCAAACCCAGGGTATCCTCATCGCCGAGGTCACACAACAATCCCCGGCCGAAAGGGCGGATTTGCGCCAAGGCGACGTCATTGTTGCTTATCGCGGCGAGCCGGTGACGGATATTGGCCAGTTTCGCAACAGCGTGTCGCTCACCCCACCGGGTAGTTCGGAAGAGCTGACGATTATCCGCGGCGGTGAGCGCCAAATTATCCGTGTGACTATTGGCAAACTCGACAAGGATACGATCGTCGCCGAAGGTCCTGAGCAAAGCACCGATGAGATTGGCCTGACCGTACAAACACTGACCCCACAACTGGCCGAGCAGTTCAACACACAAGCTGGCAAGGGCGTGGTCGTAACGGCAGTGCGGACCGGCTCTGTCGCCGCGCAGGCCGGCATCGGACCCGGTGCAATAATTGTTCAGGTAAACCGCAAGCCGGTGGAAAATGCATCGGAGTTCAAGCAGGCTGTGAATGCAAGCCGGGACGACCGACGGGTGCTGCTGCTCATCAGTCAAGATGGCAGGCAGCACTATGTCGTGTTGAGCTGGGAGTGAAACGACAGCGAAACCAGCGGAAGCGGCATGCAAGCCTGCCGCTGAATATCAGCCGTCGGATTCTTTCGTGTCAGGCTCAGAATTTTCAGCGTTAGGCTGTTTAGCAAGCTGGGCAAGGCCCGTACCGGTGATCTGCTCATAATCAAACTTGCTCAGAGTAAACAGCTTGTCCAAATCGTTGCGACGCACATAGTACTTCCCATCTTGCTCTAGCAGTTCATAACGCCAACTGGAAGTACCGATTACGTCCAGGGCCTTGCGCGACGATTCATCGGCCGAAAGAATTTCATCGAAATTCTTTGCTAATCCTTGTACTCGCAATGACGTTAACGCCGCTGCAAGTTGGCTCGCTTTGCCCTCATTCAACTCGAGCGCTTCATTGTTTGCGTCAACACTCTTGTCTGAGTTCTCAAACTGCCATTTGCCGTCATCCTTTTTCAGTGAATATTCGTCGCTTTTGATCGCCGTCACGCCCGAGGCCGATAGCAAGGTCTTGTCGAGCCATTCATTATCGTCTGCAGGTAATTCGTAACCATTCAGTACTACCGCATAGATGGCATCGTCACCGCTACGCCGGGCATGGACTTTGCGAAAGCCTGGGGACGTGCCGACAAAGAGGTCGCCAAGCAACCCATCGCCTTGATATAACCGCACGCGCCGCTGAAATTGATTGTCGGCCACCTCAAAACGTGCCTGAGCGCTACTGCTGGTAGCAACCGGCCAATCTGCCTGCAAGTCGGCCAGTTTGTCGAGCAAGGCTGCCAACTTAATTTCGTCCGCCGGCAATTGATACGAGTCCGGCAGCACCCATTCTTCGCCAGACTTATTTAATGTCACCGTGTGATTACTATCGCTGATAACGACCCGGCCAATCTGTTTTTGCTCAAAGTTAAGCAAGACCTGCGCGACCTTGCTTTGTGCCGTGTTTATATCATTCCAAAACAGTCCAGCGGCAAGTACGAGCTGTAAGGCCAGAAGGCTGCCTAGCCAGAATTGTTTTCTAAACATTCTTCGCCTCCTTTTTACTTAGTTTGTCAACAGCAGTTGATATGTTTGCCGGCGAGATCGTTCACGCCGGTGCTGCAGCAGAGCAATCAACATCAACAGTACCGCTGCCATACCGTAGTTCAGGTATTCCCAGAACAGCTGTGCATTGTGCTCCATCGGCGGCAGTGTGCGATTGAAGTGACCGCGCGCGCGAATACTCAATAAGCCGGCATCCTCCAGCGACCAGTCAATTGTATTATTGAGCAGTTGTAGAGTGTTAAGGTATTCACTGCCGTTTGCAGAACCCGCCATCCCGATCACTTGATCGCTCAGGAAATCATTGGAGCTGAACAGAATAATGCGGGCCGATTCGGGCGACCGAGCAATGACGCTGGAGACGACACCCGACTCGGCGCTGCCTTCATCCTCTTCGCTGCCATTCTCCTGGCGGGCTTCTTCCTGATCCTCTGGCTCACCTGCTTCGTCCGCCCCCGCTAATAAGGGCGAGGATCGATCGGCGAAATAGGAATCGAAGCGGCCTGCACTGATCACTGCCAGCAACTGTGAAGCCTGATCGCCCTGCGGCGTGTACGCGGTCATGCCGCTACTACGTTCGATGCGCGGCATGATATCTATTGATGAGGACAACCAGGACCGGCCGGAACTACGCAGCAGCTCGGTCACCACACGCCCGGTGTTCTTCTCGCTATCCACCACAATGGGCGATGCCCAGGCCAAAATAGACTGCGGCAGATCAGCGGTAATGGCATTGTCCTGATTCAGACCGTCGCCGCGCACGTCGATGAAATAGGGATAATCCAACATGCTGATTTCCTGTATTTGGAAGCCACCGATGTCACGAGTCACCGGAATTGGGAAGGCCGCGTTTTGCGGGTCCATTACCAGTTGATCCTCGATCCTCAATCCGTGGTGAGCCAGCCAGTCCTCGAGGCCGCTGGTCTGCGACTGCATGCTCAGGTTACGGTAGTTGAGACTGGCACTGAACGGTGACGTTGCCGCAATGACGGTGCCGCCCTGCATCAGAAACTGATCGATAGCAAACAACTGTTTCTCATTCAGATTGCTGGGCGCCAGTAACAGCAGAATATCCACGTCGCCGGATATGCGACCATCACTCAGGTCTTCCCGACGCACATTGAGCTCCGCTCCGAGAAAGCTTTCCAACTGATTGAACTGCACGTCGCCTAGGCCGTATTGAGCGTAGGTGGAACTACCTGTTGGGGCGACCAAGGCCACAGTTTTGGTGAAACCGCTTGCGAATCGCTTGATGCCAGCCTTCAGGTTACGCTCGAAGCTGCTCTCTGTCATTTCATCCAGCGCAATCCGAACAGTCCGTTTGTCCGCACCATTGACGTTTGACAACGTAAGATGAAAATAGAATTGATCATTGCTGAACAGACTGGAGGCCATGGGTCGAAAGCCGTAATCGTGGGCGATCTGCTGGGCCACCTTGCCGCCATCGGCATCCGGATCGATAAAATCGGCGCTCAGGCGACCGCCCGATTCACTGGCCAACCTGTCGACTACCTGTTGCATGGTCGTTTTGAAGACCGCTAGTGTTTCGGGCAGTGTCCCATCTTTGGAAACATAAGCCGTAAACTTAAGCTCACCATTAACCGTATCAAACAAGTTGCCACCCGCCTGGTAGTTGTGTAGAACTTTTTTGATGGCGCGGGTCAGGTCATGTTCGGGGTTACGCAACTGTATTTCGATATCGGCTTCACTACGCGCTTTTAGCTCGATCAAATCCCGAAAGCCCAGCACTTCGTGCTCATCGCCGTACTGAACCATGACATTGAAATACGAGCTGACAATGGACGACTGATAGCGGTCTGCAACTTGAAATGGCACAGGCACAATGCCGTATTTCTGGTTGGCTTCCTCTTCCAGCTCCGGATTGCTGATAGGATCGATAAACTCCACCCGCACCTGACCCTTACCAGCAATTTCATACTCTCGAATCAGATCGCGTAATTGGGGTACGAGCGGCGAGAGCAAGGGGTGTGTTTTACTGCTGAAGTAACCGCGCACTAGCAAGGGTTCCCGCAGCTGCCCAAGGTAAGATTCTGTGGCCGCCGAGATGGAGTATTGATTGCCTTCGGTGGCGTCAACACGCAGCGCATTGATATGCCCCAACCACAAATTGACGCCCAGTGCATTAGCAACCAGAAGTGCCGTCACATTGCGCCAACGCTGATGATGCGGTGTGCGCCCAACACTGGCCCAACGTTCACGCTCCAATACATAGGTATTGAGAACCATAAACACCGCGATAATACTCACGTAGTAATAGAGATCACGCAGATCAATCACGCCACGTGTAATCGCATCAAAACGCGAACCTGTACCCAATAAACGCAGCCACTCCCCCACTTGATTCCCGAAGAAATCGGTGATCGTCGTGGTGCCGAGTAGGTAAAACAATCCACAAGCAGCCACGGCGCTAATCAAACTGACAATCTGATTGTCACTACGGGCGGACACAAACAGGCCAATGCTCAGGTAGGCGGCTCCAAGCAACAGTGTGGCCAGATAACCGGCCCATACCGGCCCCCAGTCCAGTTCGCCAATGATAGAGACTGTGAGTGGCAACGGCAGAGTGATCAGCAAGGCGATGCCCAACAATACCAGGCAACCCGCAAATTTGCCGACCACAAAGTGCCATAGAGGTACCGGTTGCGTCAGCACATGCTCCAGAGTGCCGGCACGCTTCTCTTCGCTCCACAACCGCATGGTCAAAGCACTGGCAAGAAAGACTAACAGCAGCGGCATCCATTCGAATAGGGGGCGCACATCGGCGATATTCCGTGAGAAAAAGGCCTCACCCCAGAAGAACACGAACAGCGTTACCGCTGCGAACACCGCCAGAAACAGATACGCGATGGGAGAGGCAAAGAATAGAGTGATCTCCTTCGTGGCAATCCGGCGAATTATCGTCAGACTGGATACATTAGGCCGCATGACTCACCTCCCGCTGTTCATTGCCAGTGCGCGACGGCACGCCATGGGCATCACTCACCTCCCTGAACAGGGTCTCCAGATCCCGGTGTTCTGACTGTAGACCGTAAAGCTCAAAACCCTCATGAATGATTTCTCTAGCAATAACGGCACTTACCGGTGTCACCATACTCGTTCCTGTCACGGTCAGCCGATAACGAGGCATTGCGGGCACCTCCACCCGCCGACCGGCTGTGTCATCAATCGCCTCTAGATGCTCTAGTCCGTTTATACTGAGCAACACCATCGCTTTGTCTTCCGGCATAGACGTGGTTATCAGCAGACGATTGCTCTGACGCAGTTCATCCAACCGGGCATCAATGGCGAGGCAGCCTCGGCTCAGGATCAACACCCGGTCACAGAGGGCATCGACCTCCTGCATGATATGCGTGGACAGGATAACAGTGGCCTCCTTGGCGATGTCCCGAATCAGCTCCCGCATATGCTCGGTTTGGGTCGGGTCCAAACCGGTGGTGGCTTCATCCAGAATCAGCAACTTGGGTTTGCCGAGTATTGCCTGGGCGACGCCGACCCGCTGCTTGTAACCACGC
>JAOTWM010000419.1 GCA_029862885.1 Gammaproteobacteria bacterium | reverse complement strand
ACCTGTGTCGTATAAAAACCAGCGTCTCTTGTTGGCCGAAACGCGAAGCTCATCGAGCGCGTTTCAGAGGCAGCTTTGGAGAAAAAGCAGTATCAGCGCGAGTGGTTTGCCCGACCGCATGCGCTTACCAGACTGTGGGTCGAGTTTTTTACCACTAATCACTATCTATCAACATATTTTGTTTAGAGTTCAATACCGCTAAGACGCATAGCTGAGTATGCTAAGGCAAGAGCCCCCCAATATACAAAGAACCCCCAGTAATAGCTGTAATAGGCAAGCGCTCCACGAGAGGGATAAACGTATTCCTTCTCCATGAACCACAATACGATATTGATATATAGCGAGATAGATCCAGCTGCACCCCAAAGGACATAACCCCAAGCATACCCAAGAATCACCCCAATACTTCCCGAAATTACCAATGGGACAACAAGTAACCAATCCGCCCAAGCTAATCCCAAAGCGGATCGAAAGTGTGTCTTGTCTCGCCAATCTTCACCTTTAGCGACAAGGATGTCTTTTGCCTGTTGACTATGCGGTTTTACTAGCATGACTAGTTGGGCCAATACGAGCGGTGCCAAAGTAATTGCGCCAAATACTATGAGGACCCACGTGACAATTGTTGGTTGCAAATTTCCGACCTCAATCTTAATGCTGCAGCCAGTCTAACAGCTGAATTATCAGAATTTTCACTTGGTAACAACTAGCGCTTAAATCCTAGGCGCCCGAAAGTGGCCGGTGGTCGCCTCCCACCGGAGCTTCACAAACATCTCGTTTGAAGATAACGGCCGACCAAACTTGATGAACCAGTGAAAAGCCGGTGGCAGCATACCAATTTTGGTCTCGAGCAAAAAACAAATAGGTATACTGTCCCCCGATTACTGCTTGGGGCATTGGGTGAACGACAAGATTCAGCGCGCGAGTTTTTTGCCTGTTCTACTTTTCATCTGTGTAGTGTTCGCGCCCAGTGAGGGGGCAGCCACGGAAGAGTTGATCATCATCGAGGACGTGATCAACGATCAGGGTGTTCATGGACTTCGCGCAACCTTTCACCTACAAGCGTCTCGCGATGCCATTTGGACGTTGTTGACCGATTACGATCGTTTCAAGGAAACATTCAAGGGAATACGCCGAATCGAAATCGTCGATCAGGACGAACAGGGTGCGCGGGTACGTTATACGATCAAAGCTTGGATATTCACCTTCGAGTACACGCTGCAAAGGGATTACGTACGGCCATACGAGCTAATAACCTGGCGTCGTACCGGTGGGGATTTTCGCGTTATTTCCGGCGCCTGGATGATCTTGCCGGGACCTCGCGAGAACTTGCATGAAATCGTCTACGAGTCTTACGTCGATGTCGGCTTCCTGATTCCGACGAAACTGGTGCGCAACCGCGCGGCACAGGAACTCAAGAAAACGGTTTCACGTATTCGAGAGCGGCTGACTGCTGGCTGATTTTAGAGAGGGCTCGATGAAGGGCTCCGGCTTATGAAATGACAGGAAGCAATCACAGTTTCTTATTTTATTGAATTACAAATGACCGGTTCTGGCTGGAGATCGTCTCTAGGCTCTGCTGTTTCAGGGTCAGCTAACGAGAAAACCAACGACCAACCAAGAATTGTCGACTTCTAAGATCAACCAACAAGGGACAGTAACATTTCAGTAAGGCCGCAGCTTTTCCAACTATTCGCTATTACTGCTGGTTAGTAAATTTTGTTAGTGGTTCCATGCAATTGCGATTGCCAATAGTCCTGTCGTCAGGTTTGCACTTATCCAGATATATCTGAATGCTGGTAGGGTTGTTGATAAGCGCACTCCGTCTAGAATTTGGTTTCGGGTCCATCCCCAAAAACTTATAGCATGGTAGATCAATATCGATCCGGGTATCCAGGCCAACTTATACCCCCAGGGCTCATCCAAAATTAAGCCTAACCCCGCAAAGAAATATAGCCATCCCAGTGCTGTATCGGCCATGGCAATCCCATGTTCGTATATTTTGTATTGATGAGGAGCTCCAGATTCTTGTAGACCTATTCGAGTAGCAAAATCCCAATTAATGAGAGAAATACCTTGCCCAATCCAATGGAATCCAAAGCCAACAATGAGCACGAGAATGCCTGCAACAATATTGCCATACGGGAAAATTTCCATCTGCTATTTACCTGGCCTGAAAGAAGAAGTCACCTATCTCAAATATACTGACAAGGGGAATGGCTGCAACTGGCACTTCAGGGACTTTCAGTAAGCACACTATGATTGGCAGCTATTGGCCGAATATTGTCTCCTGGCCCGCCCAACTGAACGTCTCCTTACGAGAAAGCTGCCACTAAATTACATATACCAGAAGCCGAGTTCTATCCTTAGGAGACTTCCCTATAAATTCAAATGGATTTCAATCGATACTGACGTCTTCGATCTCTTGATCTTTTTTACTTGTCATCTCTCCTTCGCCTCATTTGTTTTTCAACGGAGGCTCGCCAATCAGTAACATCTTCCTTGTGGCCGGTCAGCTCAGCTTCCAGTTCCTCGATGCGATCTATTGCCCTTTTGATATATGGCGCATCTGAATCGTTGGCCCGTACAGCAATTTCCTTTAATTTCTCGATTAGATCAGTCGTCATCTTTTCTCACTAGCTCCGGTCAATTTCAACAAATACTATCTCATATCGAATTTGGTTTTTCAGCCGTTAGGCTGGGAAGCGACGGTCTGAAAATGGCCGAAGAACGAAACTCTAGATGCGCTTCCCAAGGTCTGCTTTAGGCATCCAGATTAGGATTTTTATCGATATGTTTTGACTTAGATCATATCGTTTAATCCAAAAGCATTGATATTAAAAACCAGCATCATAAATATTGTCGGGATAAAGGAAATATATCTACCTAGTTTAGTGCAGATATATTTTACGCG
Organism: Gammaproteobacteria bacterium; assembly: GCA_029862885.1. Lineage (GTDB taxonomy): Bacteria > Pseudomonadota > Gammaproteobacteria > Arenicellales > JAOTWM01 > JAOTWM01. Next base: position 1,870 of record JAOTWM010000419.1, on the reverse strand, counting down.
ATGCAGCATCAGCCAAGAGCGAATCAGGAATGGGCTAGAATGGATACAAATTTCTAAAAGCATGAACACTACTTATTAAGGAGCTGTGCTACAGCTATGGCAGAAGCGAAGAACTCACATTACTCAAGCCTTGGTCCATATGGCGTTGCCTTCGGGCTCTTGGGCATTGCGGTCGGTCTTTTTGCTGGATTGAGTCAAAGCCCGGTAATTGGCGTTTTACTTCCTTTGCTCTTTGGGTTGATCGGTGGCGCGGGAGGCCTCTACGTCGCCAAGGTCAATCTTGATGACACCAGGGACCGCCAGCGCCTTCGTTTTCTCGGCATACTGCTATCTATCTTTCTAGTACTAACGGTCCTAGCCGGGCTTTACGGGATGCTAGTGCGCACTGGGAGTGGACTTTTCTCACTGGTTCCTCACCTGACAGATAATTCAGCGTCCCTAAGAGATCGGGAAGTAGAAGTCCCAGAGGTAGAAGGGCTCACTCCTGACGAGGCGCTCGAACTCGCTTTGCTTCGTTATCGTCTTCACTCGATAGGTGCAAGTGATAAAGAGCAGGCTGCGGTGCTCAGTACGGCACGCCAAGAACTTGTCGCACCACAGCGCCGACAATCACTCAGTGAGCGCTATGCCAGCTTATCCAAGGGTGCAGAGCAAATTGCCGCCCTGATAGAGGCTGCCGAGAGAGAAGATCGAGGTCAATCTCCATCTTCAATTAAACAAATTGCCCGCCTTGCTATGATCCGCCAAAGCCAGTACAACTGGTTGGCGGCCAGGTTACTTGAGGTAGATCCACCACCCGAAGAGCTGGTCAAGATGCTTGAGCGGCATTCATACGAATATGGAGAAATACTGCGATATCGCTCGGACGGGGATAAATTTTTTTCCTGGCTAGAGAATCATCCCCTCGTCGGCCAGCGGATCTGGGATTTCGAGCTGAGATATTTTGAGACTCTTCAATTTCTTCGGGGTAGGAGTTGGCGTTCGGGATCACCTGCAGCAGAGGCGGTTGACGCGCTAATTGGCACTCGTAGCACAACGACTGGAGCATCGAGCAGCGTTGCGCGAGATGCGGAGCGTCAAACCGGCATGGCACGTTAGCTTGACTGACTAGCTAAGGAGAAAAAATATTTCGAATTTAGTGTCCGATGTTGCCGTTTCAAGAAGCCCAGCAAGCTCATCTGAGCGTCAGCCCTTGAGAAAACAGACCCTCAAACTCGACAATTTACGACTCTAAACAGACGCCTAGACAGTATTGATTCCAACAAAAAACTGGTATCAAAAACCTAGGATTAATCGTAAATAAATGTGAGGCGCAATATTAACCGCTATAGTAACCAAATGTGGTTCTTCTTCGGAGCATGGGTTTGAAATCTGCCGTCAACTACCTGATTATCATCGTCATTTTGACGGGCTGTGGCAGCTCAAGCAGTGATGCCCCGGGTCTGGTAATACCGGTGGTAAATCCAAGCCTGCTCGAAATCGCGGTTACGGGTATCCCTGTAGACTTAGGCAACTTTGACCCAGCGCCAACCGCAGATGCCGGCGGCGGATTCTGGATGAGTTATTCGCATGTCTCACTCGATGGCAGTGGACTCAAGCTCATCGAGACCCGGCTGGCAAGCAGCATGGATGCTGGGGATAGCTGGACGGATGCGGGCCTGAACATTAACCCGGCTTCGGCATTTATTATTGGCCCAGATACCGTTGCCTGGGCGCAGGAAGTATCACGGCTGGTGTATAACCCGTTTGCAGCCGGGGCAGGTGCGGACCCATGGATTATTCTCTGGCATCGCTACCTTTCAATGCTCAGCGGCAGCGAAACGCTTCGACTGTTCGACAATGGCTGGATAGGGATGAAATCGGGCAATAG
>JAOTWM010000418.1 GCA_029862885.1 Gammaproteobacteria bacterium | reverse complement strand
ATCATCCGGCAACGGAAAACAATACCTGGAATCGGCGCAACAAAATTCCGCATAACCCCCGTTTAAATGATGGCCGGTGAATCGTGCATCGGGACAGAGATTCTCTCGCTCACCAATGCAATACACACAATTGCCGCAGGTCCAACCCAACCACGGTACGCCGACACGCTGCCCGGATTCAAACCCCTGTACAGTATCGCCCAGTGCAACGACTTCGCCGACAATCTGGTGGCCGGGCACGAGGGGCAACGCGGATGAATCCAGTTCACCGTCCACCACGTGCAAATCGGTACGGCATACCGCACAGCACTTGACGCGCAACAGAATCTGCCCGGCGGCCGGCACAGGCCGAGCAACTTGCTGTAATTCCAACGGCCGGCCCGGCGCCGTCAATATCATCGCTTGCATGCTCAGACTCGTTCAGCGTTCGAGCCCGATTTATTTCTGCTTGGCCCCGTCATGCGGCTAGATCGATAAAGCCTTGTGGGGACCGAGTTTCAGCCACTTGTAACGGTCGGCCGACGGCACCGATACGGAGGCAACCTCACCGTCGCGCAGAATACCTAACGAAATCTTGACTCCCGCATCTCCTACCGCCCAAAGCTTCCGATAGAAATCCACCAACCCATCCACAGATTCACCGGCGACGCTCACGATTATATCGTTGGCTCTGACGCCTGCGCTGTCCGCCGGTCCGCCCGCCGCGACGTTGTTGATGATCACGTGGCCACGCAACTCCGATACATAGACACCGAGCCAGGGCCGTGGCGGGGTACGGGTTCGTCCGGAGTCCAACAGGTCACGCAGTATGGGTTTAAGCGCATCGATCGGGACGAACATATTTCCCGGCATATAAACACCGGCCTCTTCCACGTCCTGTATGACCAGAGATCCGATCCCGACGAGGCGCCCGTAGACATCGAGCAAAGCGGCACCGCCAAACTGCGGGTGCGGCGGTGCCGTTAAGATGGCGTTTTCAAGCAAATACTCCCAGTACCCGGGGTAGGTACGGCGACTGACTACCCGCGCCGGTACGATCGGCTGCGGTCCATGGCCGCCGACCGCCAATACCGAATCCCCTACCGATAGGGCCGCAGACTCCCCAAGTTCAATTGGCGCCAACTCCAATGCAGAGTCCGCCCGTACGAGCCCGAACCCGGTCGCACTGTCGTAGGCCACAATGGAGGCATCTACAAAATCGCCATCGCGACTACTGACCTGAACCCGATCCGCCTCGAGGATCAAGTATCCTATCGTCAGTATGAGTCCATCGGCATCGATAACCACACCGCTCCCGGCACGGAACGTTCCGAGCGCCTCCGCCGTGCGCGCATCGGCCGGTACCTCGGCTCGCAAACTCACCACCGCCGCCAACGCCTCCAGCGCAGTCGATTGCGCCACCCCAGCTGTCATTGAGAGCAAATATAAGAGCAGCGTCATCAACGGATAACGCAAGTTACGAATGATAAACGGTGCTGATCGCATCGGCCCTCCTTAAATATGTTAGCGCGGACCACCCCACCGTATTATTGTTGGGCCACTGCGATCTCGCGTCACGGGCCGCGTATCCACTCCAAGTAAACTACAATGTATCCACCCGTCCACTACGAGCCTCTACCCAACCACAGAACTCCGCCCAATCCCCACCCGCGGGATGATCCTTAATAATTTCGGTTATCACGTGATGATCGTGGGCACTGGCATCTAATAACTCATCGCTGGTACGCCCGTTGCGCGCTCGCCAAAACATCACCAAGAATACGATGGTGAGCAGATAAATCGAGTAACCCAATAGCACCATGCGACGGACCCGGTAACCTCAGAAATGGTGGATTACAATATTAAACCACCTCGTTTCGGAGAGTAAAACCAGCGTAGGCCAACAGGTTACTGATTGCACCGGTTAGATACTGAGGAAAAGCCGCTCGATCGGTGCATTATTTGAGGAAGGAACCGATAAAGCGTTGATGCACAATGACTTCTCACTCGCCTCGTAATACGGCAATTCCTGCAACACTTAATCCCCACTCGAGGGGTACAATTGATGATAGGTAACGGACGGATTTAAAAATATGCCCGCCGTTACTTATTTCCATACCGAGTTCCGCATTGCAGTGATTTCCAAATCATAGAGACACACACCACATACATCCACGCGAACGCATCGACCTAACAAACTGACCTCAAGTCGAGTTCCCACCGCCGCGTATTCTGGGTCGATGTATGCCATCGCAATATTGCGTGCAATCCGGTATCCCCATGCGCCCGATGTGATGGTGCCGACAACCGTTTTCCCGTCGAAAACTGACTCACCCGATTGCGCAGGGGCCCGGTCGCTGTCTATAGCGATTAGCACTCGATTCTTCCTCAATCCCGAGCGTAACTGCGCTTGAAGCCCTGCTTGTCCTGGAAATGATTTTCGCATATCGACGCAGCGCTCAAGGCCGGCCTCGACAGGATTGTATTCAGTGATCAGGTCGGCTTTCCAATGGCCATAGCCTTTTTCGATCCTCATGGATTCCGCCGCGTACATGCCAAAATGGGACAGATGAAATTCTTTTCCGGCGGATACGAGGAGCTCATAGGCAGACAGGAGTTGATCGTTTGGAACATGTAACTCGAAAGCGAGCTCGCCGGAGAAACTTACTGACATGGCAATCGCTGCACTGTGCCCGATGAACGATCTGCGCACCGACATCGAGGGAAAGCCTTGTTCGGTCCAGTCGGTGCGCGGGCTGACGGTCTGCAACAATGCGCGTGACTGCGGTCCCGCAAGAACCAAGGTGGTGTAATCGTTAGTCAGACTTTTTATTGCTATGGCGCCGTCCTCGGGTAGCCGCTCGCTGAGCCAGTCCATATCGTGGTACTCGGCCGCCGCCGCCGATCCGTACCAGATCCTGTCCTCCTCTATAATCGCGAGCGTGGCTTCGCCACAAACATTGCCTTTTTCGGTCAGGAAATAACTGAGCCCTACCTTCCCTGGCCGCTCGGGCGTGCGCGAGCACGTCAAGCTATTCAGCCAGTCACGCGCACCCTTACCGCTGAATTCATATCGATTGAATCCGGAAATTTCTGCGATTCCGACACCGCTGCAGAGCGACTTTACTTCTTTGGCAACAACGCCGTTCCAGTTGGGGAAACAATAACTGTGCTCCTGTTTGAAAGTTGGGTAAGGCTTAAAGAATGTTGCGCGTTCCCAGCCGTTGACCACTGCGAATTCAGCACCGATTGCCTTTAGGAACCTCTGCATAAGTCTGGGCGAATCAAGTTGGGATTCAAAAGGATCAAGATCAAGGCGTGGAACGTAAGTAATAGCCCAGCTATTGCTTGCGTTCCGCAACACAGAGATTGATTATTTTGGACCCAAATGGATCGTTCATGACTTTTGCAGAGGTTCCTTTAGTATCGGATACAGCGGTGTGGTCTTTGCGGGACGTCCTGCTGGACGGTGTTCGTGGGGCATGTGCCAACGAAACTCGTTTTGATAATCCTCTATGGCTTTCAGCGCGGTGTATTCCCGATTGGCGTAACGCGTGATGCGCCGCGGATCGAGTTGCCAGGTATCCCACTCCGCTTCCCCGTGCACCATCATCTGCGCCAGCACCTTGCCGTATCCACCACCCTCTCCTATGCCAACCCTGACGCCGTTTATCGACCAGGCATTGCGCACACCGGGCAGCTTACCGACCAATGGCCCCGCATCCGCCGTATAGGCAATCGGCCCATTGACTATGGATTGAATGCCGACCGTCTTGAGACAAGGCACGCGATCGAATATCGCCTCCAGTTTGGGCAGGCAACGATCAATATCATTCGGGCAAAGTGATTTCGCAAAACCCGGATCGATACCATCTATGCCGAAGGTTTTGCAATCGTGCTCATACACGCCGACCAGGAGACCTTGCTTTTCCTGACGCATATAAAAGGAGTCGCGCGGACATCGCACCATAGCCACCCGCGATTCGCGCCGTTTCAGTTCTTCAATGGGCTCAGTAACGAAGTACATATGCTCCATGGAAACAACCGGGTACTCCACGCCCATCATCGCCCCCGCTTCGTTCACCCGGTAGCCGCAAGCATTGACGATATATTCGCAGGCGATGTCACCGCTCTTGGTATGCACGACCCAGTCGTAGCTGGGCTTCTGGGTAAGACCGATGACCGGATTGTGGCGGTAGATTTCCGCGCCAACATTGCGTGAACGGCGCGCTAATGCCTGACAGAGCTGAGCAGGGTCGATATCGCCATCCAGCGGATCCCACAGCGCCACGATCATGCCGTCCTTATTCAGCAGTGGATTGCGTTCGATCGCTGCCTCGGGGCTGATCAGGTCGAAGTCGACCCCTACCCCCTTTGCGACGGAAATAATATGGTGGCTGGCATCGAGCTGATTTTGATCGGTGACCAACCGCAGACCACCCACGGCATGATGATAGTCGATAGGATAGTCGGAATCGTCTGCAAGCTCCTTGTACAGCGAGATCGTGTAGCTGCGCAGTAAAATCAGGAGCTGGTTGAAGGCAAGATTGGGACACTGTGCAGCGGAATGCCAGGTCGTCCCCGAGGTCAATTCATCGCGTTCCACAAGAACCACATCGGTCCAGCCCTCCCGGGTAAGATGATAAAGCGCCGAGCACCCGGATATTCCTCCACCAATGATGACGGCTCGTGCATGAGTTTTCATTTTTTTGAATTCTTTAAAGTCAATTTACTTAATTCCCGTGTGCTCAAAGGCTTGCATCACCATACAGCAAATTCTAAGCTGATAATTAAGGAACCTTCGCATGAGT
>JAOTWM010000417.1 GCA_029862885.1 Gammaproteobacteria bacterium | reverse complement strand
ATGGCGTCCTCCCGGTGAACTAATCGACCTAGACAATCGATCAGATCGCCCAACGCCATGCAGGTTCCGTTCAATTCAAATCTTAAACTATTGAATTAGATCAACTTTTTGTGGGGATTCGTCAGTGTCGGATCCCTTGAAAAATGATGTTACGGAAATCAAGAGATCTCGCCACTGAATTCCTCCTTGATTCCCTGCTTGATTCCTTGATTCTTTCGATTGCGTGCCGCTTTGCGGCACAGGAGTCGCTCATGACGGGCGTTAAACTTCTAATATGAAGGTGAAAAGGTTAACCGTGATGCTGAAACTTGCAATTGCTCAAGAAACCTCTGTCTTACTGGACCGCAAAAGAACGATTGATAAAGCGGTAAGTTTGATAGAACAGGCTGTCGCCGTTGGTGCGCAGCTGGTTATATTCCCAGAGGCATTTATTCCATGTTATCCAGCTTGGATATGGCGGCTCCGGCCAGGTGGTGATTGGGGAACCAGTGAGGCCTTACATGCCCGCTTGCTGGACAATTCCGTCGATCTTGATAGCAATGACCTGGCGCCGCTTTGTGATGCAGCAAAGATGCACAAAATAACCGTTGTTTGCGGCTTGAATGAAAGAGACAGCCAACTTAGTAAGGCGACTCTTTACAATACTGTCGTCATCATTGGACCAGACGGAAAAATTCTTAACCGTCATCGAAAGCTAATGCCAACTAATCCGGAACGCATGGTATGGGGATTCGGCGATGGTTCTGGCCTGAATGTTGTTGAGACACCCAGCGGCAGGATCGGGACATTATTGTGTTGGGAAAACTATATGCCCCTTGCGAGATACACCCTTTACTCACAAGGTATAGACATCTATATAGCGCCGACGTATGACAGCGGAGATGACTGGATTGGAACATTACGGCATATAGCACGTGAGGGGCGTTGCTGGGTAGTAGGCAGTGGCGTTGTGTTGACAAGTGACGATATACCCGCAGACTTTCCCGAAAAAGAAGCCTTATATCCTGATTCTGAAACTTGGATTAATTCAGGGGATTCTGTGGTGATAGCACCAGGAGGCGAAATAGTTGCCGGACCAAAACGTAAGGAAAAAGGATTGATCTATGCTGAGGTCGATTTAAACCGTGTTGGTATCGCAAAAAGAGCGCTCGATGTTGCGGGTCACTATGCTCGTCCGGATATTTTCACGTTACATGTAAATACTAAACATCAAAGCCCAATTAAGTTTGAATAGATACATATGAAATCTAACAGCGCCTTTGAGAGCCGATATTCTGCTACCCCGGCTGCGTCTTAAAGCGGCCGTTGGGCGCCACAATTACGTCATGCCAGTCTGGGAAGTTCTCTAGAATGCTGCAGAGCGGGACCTCGCGCTCATCGCCGAGGGCGTAATCCAGTCCGGCCGCGATCTGGCCGTTGGTGGTAATCCGCGCCCGATCGCCTGTCTGGCCCGTGAAGGCGAAGTTTTGATCGTCGGAGCGTCAGGTCGCACGGAGTTCTCCAGGTTATTTGTAAGCTACTTGTGGGTCGCCGAGCATCGGCGCGGTTGCGGCCTTGGCACCGAGACCTTGAGAAGGCTTGAATCAGAAGCCGAAATTCGAGGATGCACGGACGCCCTTATCGAAACGCTCAGCGATCGGACTGCCCGCTTGTACACACGGATTGGCTACGAACGAGTGGCAATGGTTCCTCGCTATGTCGGGCAGTTTACAAAGCACATATTAATCAAGCCCATTTGAAGCGGAACTTTCGAAAGTGGACCCTAACCTCTCGCTCAACTGGACCTGCAACAGAAGGCTTCGCCCGCCGTTGCGGGTCGAATAACTCAGACGCAACACGACCATGCGTCATCCAAAACGCACTCGATTTGTTTTGGCGCTGCTGTGTGTCGTTCTGGGAACTTATCCACTGTCTATCGCTTTTGGTTTTGTTCGAGTCAGCGACGCTCAGGTGCATGCGCCCATGTGGGTGATCGCGCTAATCGGTTTGGTGTTTTTAATCGCTGGCTGCATGATTTTCTTAGCCAATCATTCCCGGGCAAACGATCTCCTGGCATCAATCCTGTGCCTGCTATTCGGGATTATCGGAATGTGGGTTTCCCTGTTCGGCTCTACAGAGGGGTTTTCGGGAGGTGTTCCGCTTGTTTCGCACGAGGCCAATGCCGAGATCGCCCGCTGGGTATTTGGATGCGGTGCCCTGATATGTTTTTCGATCTCTGCCTACGCTTTTCGGCGATCGCTTAAGTCCGCCGGCTAAAAAACCCATGGAGCGATCGCGTGAGGAGTAAAGCCTCCGAAGTGAACAGTGAGAAGCGCGCCACTCATGCGTGACGTTGGATGAGATGTCTCGATGAGAACTTGTCCATATTGCGAAATTGAGATTTGTATAAGGAAGCTTCGCCACCAAAGTTTCTTCAAGAATTACAGAATATGCCCCAATTGCCGAGGGAGATTCACCGTCGATCCCGATACAAAATACAGGCAAGCTTTCTGTATTTTTATAGCCGTTATTTCGTTGGTTTTTACAGTGTTTCTGTACTTTCGACATCACGAGTGGCTTATTCCAGCGCTTGTCAGTTATGCGTTTTTGAGCTTAATTATCTATTGGGGTAATCAGAAATTGTTTTTTGTTCCCTATCAAAAAGGTCGGGAACAAACCAATGACACTAAATCACGCAATTAACCGGACGCGGCTACACCGGGCCGGTTGTCTCGGGCGTTAGAAAAAGAGAAACATGAGACCTTGTCGAGAATGCCAGCATGAGGTTTCCGATCAGGCGACGGCGTGTCCTAGCTGTGGGGCTCCGTTCCCCGCAAGAGGGAAATGGGACGGATGGGTTTTGAGTACAAATCCGAAGCCACGTTTCTTGGATTACCTCTGCTTCATATTTCCTTTAAGTTTCGTCCAAACCGTGTTCCCGTGCCAGCTAAAGGTATCATTGCCATTGGCCAGTTTACCTGCGGCATCTTTACCTTGTCCCAATTTGGTGTGGGAATTGTGAGCATTAGCCAGTTCGCAATTGCTGCTTACGCCTTGGCTCAGTTCGCATTTGCATACTCTTTGATTGCCCAGTTTGGGATCTATATTCACCAAGGGCATGGTCAGCTCGTAAGAAGCTTGAGTGAACTACTTGAAATGCTCTAACACTTATGAGGCCTCCGCCTGTCAATAGGCGATAACATTTCGGCGGCGACATCTGGGTCCCCGTTCTTTGGGCAGACGCTGTCGTTCTCTGACTTGGTTTCCTTCACGGTGTCAGGACATTGCCTGCACCAAACACCTATCGAGGCTCGACCGTCACTTCAGTGACGGCGGTCGTCGTGACGACGACCGGCCTGGAAACGATTGCGTGCCCTCATCCGTTCCTAGTCATAGCGTCAGGCGCGCGGCGCCAGTTCGTTGCGGGCTTCGGCGAGGGGCAGACAACGAGAAGCGAATGCTGATGTTGGCGGAGCGGGACCGCGGTCCAATCAAGCGCTGCGGGTGAGCGGGTCTGTGTCACACGACCGATCGGGCGTTCGTGACGCAAGAGCGAGCTCGGTCGATATCGTGCTTGAAGCCAAAGTGCTCACCAGTTAGACGTCGGGCTTCGCGGTCCCCTCCAAAGTCAAGCGTGGGCCAGGAACTTGGCCGGGTCGAAGGGCTCGCGGCGCTGGAGCATCACGTAGACGGCCCGCCCGAGGCGGGCGGCGAGGATCGAGAGCGCCTTGCCCTTGCCGTGTTTCTTAGCCAGTCGTTGGACATAGCGTTGGCCCTCGGGATTACGGCGCAGGAACAATACGGCCGCCTCACTGAAGGCCCACTTCAGATGGGCGTTGCCGATCTTCTTGCCGCTGTGCCCGTAGACTTTGCCGGCGGAGCTCTTTTGCGCCTTGACGAGCCGGGCATAGGAGAGGAACTCCTGGACCCTGGGGAAGCGATGAATGTCGTCAATCTCATACAGCAGCACTAGCGTGAGGATCCGCCCGACACCGGGGACCGAGCGCAGCAGATGATAGGCGAAGGCATCGTGGGTCTTGGCCATGAGGGCCAGCTCCTGCTCAAGGGTTTTCAGCAGCGTGTCGTAGTGGGCGATGAGGGCGAGGTCGAGCTCGACGGAGCGGCGCACCACCGGGTCGGGGAAGTGCGCCGGAATCGCCGCTCGTTCGCCCTTGCGGTCGACGCGCTGGCCCAGCGGCGGGAGGTTGTATTGGCTGGCCGTATTCTGGATGTGGGCCAGCAGATCGGCGCGCTTGCGCATGAGGTGATTGCGCCGTCGCAGCAGGTCGCGGGTGGCGCGCATGGCCTTCGGGTAGACGTAGGCCTGCGGCAACATGCCGCCGCGCAGCAACAGCGCGATCTTGCGGGCGTCGATGCGATCATTCTTGGCTTTGCCGCCGTGGATCGCTTTCATATAAAGCGCATGCCCGAGGACGAAGGCAATGCCCTCGTCGGCGCACAAATCGGCGAGCCAGTACCAGGTGAAGATGCATTCGACGGCGACCACGAGGTCGTCCCGGTAGGGGGCTATCGCCCCAAGAAACGCCTCGGGTGTGGCTTTGTAGTTGCGGTGCAGCAGGATCTTGCCCTGGGCGTCGAGGATACAGAGGTACATCGAGCGGGCGTGCAGGTCGATGCCGCAGTGGTGCTTGTGGGTCTGGGTGTAGAATCGCATTGAGGTCTCCTCCTTCGTAGGTTGAGTCGGCATGACGCAACATAGGATGGTAGCTTTGCCTGCCAAGCCCGAAACTCGGGGGAGGAGGCCTCAATGAGTATCAAGCCGCTGCAGGGGACGCGATGCTTCCTACGCTT
>JAOTWM010000416.1 GCA_029862885.1 Gammaproteobacteria bacterium | reverse complement strand
TATTCGCGGCATCGACATGACCCTTTAACAGTGAGCACTTTCTTATGATTACTTCGGTGTCGTAACCCTTCGGCGGGCCAATCTCACCGGTCACTGCAAATTGCCCCGCAGCGAGTATCCGTTCCAGCTTACTACCGGCCTTCAATTTACTCTGCGTTGTTTTGGCGTCTTCTGCCAGTTGTTGAGTCATATAACTTACTGCTCTTGATTCATGGGAATATATTTCTACCCATAACTGTCATCATCCAACTCGGGCCTCTGCAGATCCTTGCGTACGATTCTTCTCATACCACCGTCGCGGCTGGTGGACCAATCCTTGGGCGGGCGGATCTTCATCAATTCATCCTGGATCTTGAGATTGTCCATGCGTTCCCAGATCTTGTACCAGGCACAGGGGATTTCAGGATCGACCTCGCACCTACCGCCCCGATCGGTGCCGCCGCACGGACCATTCATTAATTGTTTCGGGCAGCGCGAGATGGGGCAGATCCCGCCGGTGTAATCGAGCAGACAGTCACCGCAGCCCTGGCAACGCTCCACCCAAACGCCTTGTCCCAGGGGGGCACCCATGAATTTTGTATTCAGTCCCGGCAATACCCTGGTGTCGGGAAATTTATCTGCCAGCGACTGCACGCCGACGCCGCAACCCAGTGATAGGATGGCGTCATACTCATCTAGTTGATCCCCGAGGTGTTCGATGTATTCCTTTTCGCATTGGCGTTGCACGATAGTCTCATCGATCTCGACCGGCTCGCCGGCCAGTTCAGTGGCCATACGCAGCGCGGAGGAGAGCACACCTACCTCGCGTTTGCCACCGGCAAAACAGACCGCAACACAGGTGCCGCAACCGACGGCCAACACTTTGTGCTTACCGCGCAACATCTTTTGAATGTCTTCTATAGGTTTTTGATCTGCAACTATCATTTTCTCTGCCCCAGTTTATGCAATATTTCTATCGATTAATTTTGGGTCAACCTAATGTAAATCGCGTTCGTTTTTCCGCCAGCCCGGTTCCTCAACCTAAGTCGTTTTTCCAGCAGGCAGTGGAAACTCCTTGGAACTTGGTTTCTTTGTCAGTCCAGTCGGGCCCAGCGCTGTTATGGTATGTGCAAACTCATTGGCCAGTTCAGCAAACTTTGCCCCCATACCGGCTGAGATATTAATCATGCGCAACCGTTCGCTTTGCAGGCCGATCTGTTCCAGCAGATCACCGACATAATCCACGCGCTGCTTAGCGTAAAGATTCCCGGCCAGATAGTGACAGCGGCCCGGCAGACAACCTGCTACCAACACACCGTCCGCCCCGTCTTCGAACGTCTTCAGGATATGTCCCATATCGGTCCGCCCGGTGCAGGGCAGGGCGACGATCTTCAGCGCCGTGGGATAGCTAAACCTGGAACTGCCCGCGAGGTCCGCTGCCGCATAGGCACAGTGCATGCAGCAAAAGGCGATTATCTGCGGTTTCGGTCCCAACTCATTATTCATACGCAATTACTCCACTGCCTCGGCCATTTCGGAGCTGGCCTCCTTAAACAGGGCATCGATGTTCGCCATCATCTGCACGTTGGTGGAATGCAGCATCTCAATGGCACCGGCGGGACAGGCCGCAGCACAAACACCACAACCCTGACACAGCGCGGCTTCGATCTTGGCCGCACCACTGATATTGCCGATACCGGCGAGTTCGGGATGGATGTTCGGCGCTCCATAGGGACAACTGCGCACGCAGGTCAGACAGCCCACACAGAGGTCTTGATCCACCACGGCGATCTTGCCACCGGTGGTGATAGTATCGTGGGATAAGAGCGTCGCTGCCCGTGCCGCGGCGGCCTGGGCTTGGACAATGGACTCTTCAAGTAGTTTGGGATAGTGCGCGGTCCCCGCCATGAACATCCCTTCCGCTGAGAAGTCGACCGGGCGCAGTTTAACGTGGGCCTCAAGAAAGAAACCGTTCGTATCCAACTGCACTTTCAAGCGATCGCTGAGTTCGCGGGCCGCGGGTGACGGCACGATCGGATTGCTGAGCATGAGTATATCCGGATTCAGGGTAATCTCTTTTCCCAGGATCGACTCCCAAATCTTTACCTGCACAAGCGAACTATTCTTATCGACAGTGACTTCAGGCTGATGTTCATCATCGTACTGGATAAAGATCACACCACTATCACGTGCCTGGGTATACAGACGTTCTTTAAATCCGTAGGTGCGTATATCCTTATAAAGAACGGTGACCTGTGCCGAGGGGTTGAGTCTCTTCAGTGCCAGTGCATTCTTCAGTGCCGTGGTACAACAGATGCGGGCACAATATTTATCTGCCGGTCCGACGCACAGGATCATAACAAGTGAGTCCGGCAGCGGCTGGTCGGCTTTATTTACTTCGCGTTTATCATGCCGGGCGAGGAGCTGTTCAAACTCGAGCCCGCTCACGATATGGCGGCTGGTACCGTAACCGTATTCATCGCCGCGATATTCATTACCGCCGGTGGCGAGGATGACGATGCCGTGCTTAAACTGGATACGGCTGCTTTCACCCTGGCTTTCGTCAACCGATTCCAGGGTCGAGGTAAAATTTCCCATGAAGCCCTTGGTGGAAGCCAGTTGGGTCTTCAGATGGAGATCGATACGTGGGTGTGTCACTACCGCATCGATTAATTTTGCGAGATATTTCTGAGGCGGGATTGATTCCTTTCCATCCTGGCCGGAAAGGCCACCGCCGACTCCCCACTCATCAAGACCGAAGTGAATATGGCGCAGGTTGCCACCCAATTGATCGCTTTTTTCTACTAGCACAACGGGGAATCCCTGATCCGCCAGGGCCAGCGCGGAGGTCATGCCGCTGGCGCCGGCCCCAACCACCAACGCACCATTGGTCATGGGCATCTCTTCCGTGGTCAATGGCTCAAGGTTACGTGTCCGCGCAATCGACATGCACACCAGGTCCTTGGCCTTTTCGGTAGCCTCGTTCTTATCTCGGGCGTGTACCCAGGAACAGTGGTTACGGATATTGGCCATATCGAACAGATAAGGATTGAGTCCGGCGCTCTTCATGCTGTTTTCGAACAGCGGGCCATGGGTGAGAGGTGAACAACTGGCAATCACCAGTCGGTTGGCGCCCAGCTCTTTTACCTTGTCGGTGATGTGGGCGATGCTGTCCTGGGAGCATGCATAGACACTCTGCTCCGTATGCACGACGTTGGGCAGGCCCTGTGCATATTCTCTCACCGCTTTCACATCGACGATACCGCTGATGTTCTTGCCGCAGTGGCAGACAAATACCGCAATTTTGGGTTCCTCACCGGCGATGTTGCGCGCTTCTGGGTAGACCTCGTCTTGCGTCTCGGAATCACGGGACTTGGAAAGGAATGCCCCGGCAGCCGCGGCGGCGCCGCTGGCCTCGATGATCGAATCAGCGATATCCATTGGCTCACGAAACGGACCGATGGCATAGACTCCGGGGCGGCTGGTCTGCAGCGGATTGTATTGCTCGGTTTGGCAAAAACCGAATTTATCCATATTGATGTTGAGTTTCTCGCCAAGTTGGCGCACGTCCGGTGCGATCTCCATACCTACCGAGAGGACCACCAGATCAAACTCCTCCTCTTGGATGGTGGCATTGTGTTCCGTGGTCCCATCGTGTCCCCCCGGCAACGCCGACCGTTCAAAATATTTAACGATAAGATTATTGTTGTGGGGATTCTCCCTCAGGGAGGAGATGCGACAACGGGTATATTCAATCCCTGCGCGTTCTTTGGCCCGTTGGTAATAGGTCTCATAGTTTTTACCGAACGCCCGCATATCCATCATAAAGATACGGATCTCGGCATCGGCATCCTGTTCCAGTGTCATGTTCGCTTGTTTCGCCGCGTACATACAACACACTGCCGAGCAGTAATCGTGCCTCTGATCACGCGAACCAACACACTGCAGGAAGGCGATCTTCTTTGGTGTGGATTGATCCGACGGGCGCTTGACATAACCCTCAGTGGGGCCGGATGCGCTAAGCAGTCGTTCGTACTGGATAGACGTCAACACATTGGGGAAGCGGCCCAAGCCATACTCTTGAGAGAGCTCGGCCTGATAGGTCCTAAAGCCGGGAGCGAGCACTACGGCGCCGACATTGATCTTCAGTTCCTTGCTCGACATGTTGAGATCAATGCAGTCCACACCGCACTCCCAGACACAACTGTTACATTCGGAACAAACCCCACAGGCGAGGCAGCGTTGTGCCTCTGCCACCGCTTCATCCAATGTATAGCCGAATTGCACTTCGGCAAAGCTATTAAGCCTTTGATCCAGACTGATGTTTGATTCATTAACACGCGCCGAGCGCTTGATCTCACCCGCTTGTATCCGACCGTCCAGTTCCGCCTGGGGTATCTCCGCGACCCTTTCATCGCGAGGTTCTCGAACATCGATATCATCACCACGCAGATAACGGTGGACCGCATTGGCACATTTATGACCACTGGCAACGGCATCGATGACAAACGCGGTGCCCGTTACTGCATCACCGGCGGCAAATACCCCGGGCCTGTTAGTTGCATAGGTGTTATGACTGACCACATCGATCTCGCGGCCGGGCGTGAGGTTCACACCGGCATCGTCCGGGACAAACGCCAATCCGGCTTTTTGTCCGACGGAAAAAATAATTACATCGGCAGGGAATACGTGTTCTGAATTCTCTTTAATGATAGCGACCTTGCGACCCTCGTCATTGGTTTCAAAGCGCTCGACGTCCTCTACTTCCAGACCGGCAACATTGCCATCACCGTCATCAAGGACGCGCAGGAAGTTGAGG
>JAOTWM010000415.1 GCA_029862885.1 Gammaproteobacteria bacterium | reverse complement strand
CCGAGCCGCGTATGCAGTAGGTTGAATTCCTCGAACACTTTGGCGGTCGCCGGTACGGCGGTGATTGCCATGATGATTCCCGTTAGCAGTGCCAACGCGGATCGAAATTCCGAGTCTGGTAGGAACCACCAGGCCACAGCAAACCCGGCCGTAAGCGGGACCACCACGCCACCAAGGGCGACAGCCAGTGCGCCAGCGGAATTTCGACCGAGTTCCCTGGGCTCCATCTCGATGCCGGCAAGGAACACGAGAAAAAATATCGCAACATCGGCGGTGTAGACCAGCGCTTGGCTATGGATGAGGCCCGTGACAATTGGGATGTGCTCGGCAAACCATAGTGCCGCCATCGCCAGCATTATTCCGCCGAGTATTTCGCCCGCCGATGCTGGTTGACCGAATCGCTCGGCGGCCTCGCCAAACACGCGCGTGACAATCAACAACAGCAGCAGCTGGGCGAAGACTTCCACGTGACCGTTCTCGACTTAGCTAATAATCGACAAATGCTTACCACAATGACTCGAGTGCTCTAAGCACATCGTGGCGGCTGATCTGACCAACCAGGCGGCCGTTCGACATTACCGGAAATCGCCGGTATGGACTGTGCAAAAACAATTCGCCAACGGTCAAAATATCCGTGGCCGCATCGACGGTTTGCAGGTTGCGGGTCATATAGTCAGCCACGCACCCGCCCCAGTCCTGGTGGTAGCTTGCACTATAGATAATTTTGAAGCAGTCCTTAATCGACAAGATACCGGCCAATTGGCCGTTTTGATTTACCACCGGTGCGCCGGATATGTGCCGATCCAAGAGCACTTTTGCCGCCGCGTGAATGTCGTCGTCGGGTTTAACCGTGATTAGATCGTGGGCCATGTATTCGGCGACGGTACGGATGGTGTTGTTCATACCGATTCCTTTCG
The DNA here is from genome assembly GCA_029862885.1 of Gammaproteobacteria bacterium. Taxonomy (GTDB): domain Bacteria; phylum Pseudomonadota; class Gammaproteobacteria; order Arenicellales; family JAOTWM01; genus JAOTWM01. The sequence continues at coordinate 3,900 of JAOTWM010000415.1, read as the reverse complement.
ACGGGTGCAATTGGCACAACCGCCACAGCTACCTTTAATTGGGCTACGGCCAAACACTACGCCCACCGCAAGGCCCAACACGGCGGCGACAAAGATCACAACCGTCAAAAGTATGGTGATCATAACGCGATCCCTCGGGTATCCAGACTAAAGCGCTGGAATGCTGGTGTGGCGAACTCAACCAAATCTCCATGCATACGCTGCAGAAACAAAGCCGCCATCGCGTTCTGTATAGCGTGTTGCAGCCCGACATCGGGCCCCATCACAAATAACGCAGTCGCCCACGCGTCGGCTTGCATCGCGGTATCGGCTACGACGCTGACCAAAGTGAGATCGTGCTCAACCGGTCTGCCGCTTCGTGGGTCGAGAATATGAGAATATCGTTTGCCGTCGCGCACGAAGTAATTGACATAGTCACCCGATGTCGCGACCGCTTGTCCATCGAGTCGAATGGTACGCCGGATACCGCCGTTCGGATCCTCGATGCCGATTCGCCATCCACTGCCATCCGGTCCGGTGCCTTTGGCAACGATTTCACCGCCGATGCCAACAAGGTAATCGACAATGCCGGCACTGTTCAACACGGTTGCAACGCGGTCTAGTGCGTCGCCCTTGGCAATTGCGTTTAAATCGAGAGCGGCGAGCCGGTCATGCTTGCGGATATAGCCGGGTTTAATCTGGATTTCTGCATCCGCGACGCGGCTTAACACCGCGTGCGGCACCTGTGTCCAATTTCGGGCGTAGTATCCCGGCTGCGGTCCGAATCCCCAGTAATCCACCAACGGTGCAGCCGCCGCGTTGAATGCACCACCGCTTGCGTACTGCACGCTGAGCGCCGTCTCGAGGACTCTTAACGTGGTCGGCGAGGCCGCATACCAGCGTGTGCCCGCCGTATTAAAGCGGACCAGTTCGCTGCCGGCGCGGTAAGTCGAGAGCAGGCGGTCGGTAGTTTCCAACTCTCGCTCAATGGATTGTTTGAGTTTGGGTAGATACAGACCGTTCGTTGAATTGCGGATATGCACACGATAGCGCGTACCCATCGTGCGGCCGGTCAGTTCGGACAACGCAGACCGGGCCGACATTGGCAGTAGCGGCACCAACACCAGGGCGCCCGCGGCGCGCAGCAGCTGCCGCCGGGTCCAACTTGTGTTCATCGAAGATCAGCCTCCAAAATCATCATAGTGAATACCATGCGGCTCGACACCCAGATTGTCCAACATCTTAAGCACCGCCCTGACCATCAGTGGCGGCCCACACAGATAGTACTCGCAGTCCTCAGGGGCGGGGTGGTGCTCAAGGTAATTATCCAAGATCACCTCGTGAATGAACCCCGTGAACCCTTGCCATTCATCGCCGGGCTCGGGTTCAGATAGGGCGACGTGCCAGTCAAAGTTATCGTGGTCGGCCCTGAGCGCATCGAACACGTCACCGTAGAACACCTCACGCTTTGAGCGCGCGCCGTACCAAAATGTCATCTTGCGTTTGGACTGACGAGTCTCGAGTAGGTCTAAAATTTGCGCGCGAAGCGGTGCCATACCGGCGCCACCGCCGATGAAGACGGCCTCTTTTTCCGTATCCTCGACGAAAAAGTGACCGAAGGGACCCATGACCTCGATCGCATCGCCGAGCTGCAAGCCAAACAGCCAGCTCGAGACGATTCCTGGTGGAACGCCTTTGGCATAAGGCGGCGGTAGGGCGATGCGTACGTTTAAAACGATCACTCCTTTTTCTCCGGGGTGGTTGGCCATCGAATAGGCGCGGGTGATGGGCTCCTCGCTGCGCGCCTCGAAACGCCACAGTGCGAGTCTGTCCCAAACGTCCCGGTACTCGTCTTCGATGTCAAAGTCGGCATAGGCAACGCGATACGGCGGACAGGTCACCTGCACAAAGCCGCCGGCACGAAAATCCATCTCCTCTCCCTCGGGGAGTCTGAGCACAATTTCGCGGATCAAGGTGGACACATTGCGCGTGCTTTCGACGGTGCAGCGCCAGGTTTGGACACCAAAGGATGCCTCGTCGACCTCAACCGCCATCGCGCCCAACGCCGACACCTGGCAGGCAAGCCGGACGCCGTTTGCGGCTTCCGTTTTGGTTAAATGCGCTAACTCTTGTGGGCCGGTTTCGCCGCCACCGTTGAGCACACGTACTTTACATAGGCCGCAGGTGCCGGCACCGCCGCAGGCGCTGGGCAGACGGATTTCCTCCCGCGCCAACAAGTCCAACAGCCGCTGTCCGATCGCGCCGGTGACTTTTTTGCGCGTGTTGATCGTGATTTGGCACTCGCCCTGGGGCACCAGGAACCGCCTCGCCACCAACACGAATATTGCCAGCAGCGATACCAGCGCGGCGAAGAAAACGACACCTACAACGATTTCGACCATCTCAGCCGATTCCCGAAAACGCCATGAAGCCGAGTGACATCAAACCGGCAACGACAAAGGTGATACCGAGTCCCCGCAGGCCATCCGGAATGTCCGAGTACTTAAGCCGCTCGCGGATCGCCGCCAGCATGACGATCGCGAGCGCCCAGCCCGTACCGGTGCCGAAACCGTATACCACGCTTTCGGTAAACGTATACGCGCGCTCCACCATGAACAGTGTGCCACCCAGGATGGCGCAATTGACGGTGATCAACGGCAAGAAGATGCCGAGTTGCCGATGCAGTTTGGGTACGTGAAACTCCAAGGTCATTTCTAAAACCTGAACCATGGCCGCGATCACCCCGATAAACGCGATCAAACTCAAGAACGTCAAGTCCACGTCGCCGAGACCGGCCCAGGCGAGCGCGCCGGGCGCCAGCAGGTTGGTATAGATAAGGTTATTAATCGGCACCGTCGCTGTTTGCACGACGATCATCGCCACACCGACGCCGACCGCCGTCTCCACGCGTTTCGACACTGCCAGGAACGTGCACATGCCGAGAAAGAACGACAGCGCGAGGTTCTCGACAAAAACCGCGCGCAGAAGTAATCCAAGCACGTCGGTCATGGCCGCGGGCCCTCGGCACCAGTCTGGATACGATATTCCGGTAGTTCCATCTGTTCCGGCCGGCGTTTGCGGATTAGCCATATAATTCCGCCGATAATAAAAAATGCGCTCGGTGGCAGCAGCATCAGTTCTAACGGTTCAAATCCACCGCCCTGGGAGGTCGGAATTAGGATTTGATAACCGAGCAGACTGCCGTTCCCAAGAAATTCTCGGATCGACCCGACTATCACCAGAATCACGCCGTAGCCAAGGCCGTTACCGATGCCGTCGAGCACACTCGCTGCGACACCGTTGTGCATGGCGAAGCCTTCGGCGCGACCGAGAACAATGCAGTTGGTGATAATCAACCCAACGAATACCGACAGCCGCTTACTGATCTCGAACGCATAGGCTTTGAGTATCTGATCAACGATGATGACCAACGACGCGATGATGGTGATCTGCACAATTATTCGAACCGACCGCGGCAGATAGTTGCGCAGCAGACTTACCGACGCTCCCGACAGCGCCATTACGGAGGTAACGGCAGCAGCCATCACCAGAGCCGTGTCCAGCGCGGTGGTTACCGCCAGTGCCGAGCAGATACCGAGTATCTGCAAAGTAATCGGGTTTTCGCCAATCAGTGGCGTGGTCAAGGTCTTCCAATACTGATTTGCCATCGTCTAGCCCAGATACTTCACGAAGGGTTCGATTTGCTGGGGAAGTCGGGCGTAGAGCGGTTAAAGGCGAAGCCGAAAACCGCCGATCGGCCGCATCCGCACAGAATGAATCGTGCAGTGGCCCAGTGCCCGAAATCACGGCGTGTCCGATTAAAATAGTGAGCAGCTTTGAAGTCCATGTTTCCCCTTGGTAGAAAAGATCCGGGTTAGCCCTCGCCGCGGCGTACGCGTTCGAGAAAGGGGCCGAAACCGA
>JAOTWM010000414.1 GCA_029862885.1 Gammaproteobacteria bacterium | reverse complement strand
ACACGAGGATGTCGATAAGCTCGCGCATCGCGTGCAGGAGTGGATCGTCGGACACATCACCACCTTCGATCGACAGTTGGTCGAGCGCGGGCGCTGACGCACACGGACCGCTTTCTCCCTCGGGCGCCAGATAAAAACTACAGCCGTTCGCCGTCCGCGGCAGCAAATTCAACAGCTCGGGAATGGGGACATTCGGAGTTCGTAAGCTACTGATTTTCCCTCATACAGCAGCGACCTAAGCAGAACTTTGTTCGGCGTCAGCCCTAGTTGCTGGTGAAGGTGGGGGCGTCTATATCTTCTATACTCTCGCGTAACAAGCCGACGGCTGGGGCGCTTGCTTCGCTGCGCGGCCCACAACTCAGGCGTTAGAACTCAACCTCACCGAAGCGTAGAGATGATAGATGAAAGATTGGACTTGCCACGCAATTTCCCGAATTGAAGCGGACTTTAGGCGGTCCTCAGATACACACTTGCTTAAGATAAGGTTGCCTGCGATAAAAAATATCTATCTTTACCTTAAGGATGAATCCACCCATCCTACGGGAAGCCTCAAGCATCGATTGGCGCGCTCGCTATTCTTATATGGCCTTTGCAACGGCCAGATTCAGAAAAAAACAACGATCATAGAATCCTCGTCCGGGAGCACTGCTATCTCTGAAGCCTATTTTGCGAAGTTGCTCAACCTGCCCTTTATTGCGGTTGTCCCCAAAGACACCTCTCAAGAGAAAATCGACGAAATCACTTTCTACAATGGCCAATGCCACTTTGTGGAGGCGAGAGAAATTTATTCTGAAGCCGCCAGACTTGCCACCGAATTGGGCGGACACTATATGGATCAGTTTACATTCGCAGAACGCGCTACGGATTGGAGGGGCAACAACAATATCGCCGAATCCATTTTTTCTCAAATGAGTTTGGAACCTTTCCCGGCGCCAAGTTGGATCGTCGTTAGTGCGGGTACGGGTGGTACGTCGGCGACCATAGGAAGATATATTCGGTATAGATGTTACCGCACGAAACTCTGTGTTGCAGATCCAGAACATTCCGTATTCTTTGATTACTATGAAACAGGAGATAGGACGTTAACTTCCAACCGCAGGTCAAATATAGAAGGTATCGGTAGGCCGAGAGTAGAGCCATCATTTATATCGTCAGTCGTAGATAGAATGATCAAGGTACCTGATGAGGCGTCATATGCAACAATACATTTTTTGAAAAAGCTGCTAAATCGTCGATGTGGTGGGTCAACAGGGACTAACTTATACGCCGCATTCCAAATTATGTCAGAGCTCAATTCACAGAACCAAGAAGCGAGTGTTGTATCGATGATTTGTGACGTTGGGGAGCGGTATCTAGATACCTACTACAACGATCGTTGGCTTGAAGACAACGGTTTCGATATAGCGCCTTATCGCAAACAATTGGAGAAATTCTACGAGAACGGAGTTATGGGGGCTGTATGAGTTCTAACGAGTCGCTGCACTGGGCGGGCGAAATCGTCACGCTTTTTGTGGCCGCAAAAGCTCGCGCCGATTCCGACCGCCGGTGAGCGTAATAATCAGGATGCAATGCGTCGTGGCAGCATGAGCATTAAGGCCCTTCTGTTTGCCATGAAGTCCAGGGGATAAAGGGGTCGGAGCCCTTAAAATCAATCTATGGAAGGTCTGATTAATTCAGACTTTCCGTGCGGTGCATGGATGCACCGCCAAATTCGACGACGCAAGTCGTTGAATTTGTGAGGCAGTCGGAAACTGCGTTTTCGCCTGCCGACTCTAAAAAATGCCACGGATGGCATTTTTCAGAGCTTCCTAAGGATAACCTGGCTCCCCGATGACTTTGTTTCGGGAAATATGGGGACAGTTTACAGATTTCCGTTCGTCTCAATTCTCGCCTTAGAAAGTTCCTCTTTGGAAGATAACTATTCTGTCCCCGGACTACTCGAATTCCCACCGCAGCAAACACCTTCGCCAGGGTCACCGCGCCCGTGTTCTCGGCGCGATCGTAAACAAATGTAAAGTTTGAAGCGAAGGCGTATCTAACCCTGCCGCCCCCGCCGTAGCATAACGGCCTCGATTCGCCAGCGTAATCGAGCGGTTCAACTACGGCAGGGGCAGGCCATGGACTTACTAGACACAATCATTGGTGCCGGCGGCGGCAACGACGTCCTACATCAACTGGCACGTCGCAGCCAGCTGTCCCCGGATCAGACGATGCGCGCCGTCTCCGAGATGATTCCCGCCCTGACCGAAGGCGTTCGGAAGAACGCCAGCCAGAAAGGCGGCATGGGGGCGCTCATGTGGGCGCTGAGCGGCGGGCGCCATCAGCAGTATCTGGATAACCCGAAGGTCCTCGATGACGAGGCGACGGTATCCGACGGCAACAAGATCCTCGGGCATCTGCTTGGTGGCAAGGACGCAAGCCGGGAAGTTGCGGCAAAGGTCGCGAACGATACCGGTCTCGACAGCGGAACCATTAAGAAGATGCTGCCGCTGGTGGCAGCGGTGGCCATGGGCGCGCTCAGCAAGCAGGCTCAATGGAGCGGCCTCATGCAGATGTTCTCGGGCGGAGCATCCAACCTTGGAGATGCCGGGCGCGGTCTTGGCATGCTGGAGGGGCTACTCGGCGGTGATAAGACTGCCTCCGCAGGAAATGTTCTTTCTGGTTTAGCGAAAAACTTTTTGAAGTAATCTGTTAAGGAGTGAGCAATGGGTTTATTGGATTTTGCAGCCAATTTTGGCAAGAAACTCTTCGGTGACGACGATGACGCGGGGGAGAAGATCGAGAGCCACATCAAAGCCGCGAATCCGGGTATTTCGGGCCTGAAGGCGCAATACAAGGACGGCACCGTGGCGTTGTCCGGCAAGGCTGAGTCCGCGGAAGCCATGGAGAAGGCGGTGCTGATGGCGGGTAACGTCAAAGGGGTTTCCCAAGTCACCATCGACGACTTGGAATCACCGACGCCGGCGGCATCCGTCGAGTATTACACCATCGTCAAAGGTGACACCCTCTCCGGCATCGCCAAGAAGTTCTATGGAAATGCCATGGCTTATTCCAAGCTCTTCGATGCCAATCGGGAGGTGATAAAGGATCCGAACTTGATCTATCCGGGGCAGAAGATCCGGATCCCACCTAAAGGGTGAGGTAGGAATCTGCTGGAAGGTGGGGAAGATTTCGCGTCTTCGATGCTGCGGGTCGGTGTCTGCCGCCGCGAAGATAGCGATGCGGACGTATAATTAGGGCCGGAGTTAATATTTTTTTGGCGGGGTGAGCTTTAGACGAAGTCGATTGGTGATTGTATTAACTCCGGCCCCGTTTCTCTCCTTTGTTGGATGGCAAGCATATCCTAGCCTTTCACGCCTAAATGGATGGCCGATTCTTACGGTAAGAGTTCTTCACCGAGATCTCACCGTCGCGAAAAGTAAAAATGCCGCAGCCGGTGACCTCTACCTGCTTGCTGTCAGATTGCGTGCCTGAGAATATCCACTCAGATACGCCTCGGTCGCCGACCACGAAATGACGGGCACGATATCGGCGATAACGGGGTCGTGGCCCTTAAACCAGGTCTAAAAACACAAGACGATTTATTTTAGATTGAGTTTAAGGGCTCCGACCTCTTTAATCTGAAAGGCACGCGCATATGATTTAAGATTGTGACCCTGACCTTTTTCATCGAGCGGAATCTGAACATGTTCCAGGCAGATTTTCATCCCTATCTCGTGCCGTTCGACGGTGGCTTCAAAGTCGCCGAAGCGCCGACGATGCCCGACGAAGACGTTTCCGACTCAAAAGCGTGGAAAAAAAAGTTGGAGGACGAGAAGAAAAGACTCGGTCGCTGGCAACACAAGCTTTATGCTGACGATCGTTATGCCGTATTGGTTGTCTTTCAGGCCATGGACGCCGCTGGAAAAGACAGCACGATCCGACACGTACTCACCGGCATAAACCCCGCGGGCGTCAGAGTCACCTCGTTTAAGCGGCCTTCGACCACCGAACTCAATCACGACTTTCTGTGGCGCGGGGTGCTGGCGTTGCCCGAGCGCGGTGAGGTCGGAGTTTTCAATCGAAGCTACTACGAAGAGGTGCTGGTCGTGCGCGTGCATCCGGGCATCCTCGAATCCCAGCGCCTGCCGCAACCGATCGGCGAGAACATCTGGGCGAATCGTTGCCGGAGCATCGTTGACCATGAACGACATCTTGCTGAACAAGGCACCGTGGTTCTCAAATTTTGGCTCAACGTCTCCAAAGAAGAACAACGGCAACGGTTTTTAAAGCGCATCGAGCGACCGAACAAACGCTGGAAGTTCAATGCCGGCGATGTCGATGAACGTGAACACTGGGACGCGTACATGTCGGCCTATGAAAGCTGCCTGAATGCGACCTCGCGACCGTGGGCGCCCTGGTACGCGATCCCCGCTGATGACAAACCCTTCACGCGATGGCAGGTGGCGGAATTAATCAATCGTGCTTTCGAACAGCTCGACGTGGATTTCCCCATCCTGGGACCCGAAGCCACGGCCGGACTGCTCGAGTCGAAAGCACGCCTGAGTAAATAATGAGTTCAAAAAGGGGCGGGGCCGAAATATTTGTGAGCAGCTCCGAATATGACGGTTCCCGTCCCCTTATTTCGCCATCAATCGTTAGCGGCGTTAAAGGGGTCGGAGCCCGTTAAACCAAGTCTAACAACACAAGACGATTTATTTTAGATTAAGTTTAAGGGCTCCGACCCTGAGGGATCCCCACAAAATGTGACCTCATGCTGGCACCTGTGAGATCACATCCTGGTTGAGTAGTCGTATGGCGACGCGTAAGTCGCCAACCGTTAC
>JAOTWM010000413.1 GCA_029862885.1 Gammaproteobacteria bacterium | reverse complement strand
TCTTCGTTCGGATACCTCAAGCACTTCCCGGTCGACTTTCTGAAGATCGATGGCAGTTTCGTCAAAGAAATATTGCACGACCCAATCGATCGCGAGATGGTGCGTTCAATCAACGAGATTGGACACCTCACCGGCAAGCAGACGATTGCGGAGTTTGCCGAGAACGAAGAGATCATCACGATGCTTCGCGGCATGGGCATCGACTATGCCCAGGGTTACGGGGTTTCCGAGCCCAAACGCGTGACACGCGCAGTAGCATAGGTGGTCCGGGACCGGCTCCATCGGGATGGTCTGGCCGCGGCTTAGTGGAACAGTCGTTCTCGACTATGATGTTATTCTGCAACTTGGCACACGAAATATAATCAGGTGTTCCATATGGAGTCCGGCCTCCTTTATCTTCTGGCCGCCGACCTGCTTCTCTTCGGTCATGTCTTGTTCGTCGCGTTCGTGATCTTCGGCTTGGTCATGATTTTGCTTGGGAAATTTTTGAAATGGACCTGGGTACGAAACCCGTGGTTTCGATTTGCGCATTTATCGGCAATCGGCATTGTCGCGGTGCAGTCCTGGGTAGGCATTATTTGCCCACTGACTACGTGGGAGATGGCGCTGCGAGAACGCGCCGGCGAAGTCGTGTACTCAGGCTCCTTTGTTTCGCATTGGCTGGAGTCTCTCTTGTACTTTCATGCTCCTGAGTGGGTGTTCGCTGTTTGTTATACCGTTTTCGCCGCTCTTGTCGTTGCGAGCTGGTATTGGGTCCGTCCGCGGCGTTTCACGAGGCGCCCTGCACCTGCCGACAATCGGCGAGTCTGAGCTATAACACCTGGGTTCTGAAAATAAAAAGCCCCCGCCAGCGACGCCGGCGAGGGCTTCTTCGTGTCGTGGTCTATTACAGGAAGAACCCACCGTGACCATAGCCGACCATGCTCATGATCATGGGTATCGACAGCAGCGTGTTCGTACGGGATGCAAGTAACGCCACATTTTTTGCCTTGGCAATTTCATCGGCGCTTGCTTTGACCATGCCCAGAACCTTTTTCTGGTTTGGCCAGATCAACACCCAGACATTGAACAGCATAATCGTGCCGAACCAGGCGCCGACGCCAATGACCATATCCTGCGTGCCACCGCCTTCGAGCATGCCGAGGGTAAACGCGTGATGGAATCGGCCCAGGTGACCGAGATAGCCGGCACCGGACAGCCAGGTTGCCAATGCGCCCCAGCGGAACCACCACAGCGCACGGGGCGCAACGTATTTAGCAATCCCTGCGCCGCCCGGGCCACCCTCATCGGCTGCTGCCTCACCCAATGCTGGTACCTGTACGAAGTTGAAATAGTAAAGCAATCCTATCCACGTGATTCCGGCAAGAACGTGAAACCAGACAATCAGGCTGCCGACGTTGATATTGATTCCGGATGTTGCTGCCGCAATGATCACTGCAAGGACTGTTCCGCCGATAATCGTGCCGCGGACGCTTCTTAAAGGATTCATTCTCTTGTTCTCCCTGATGGATGTTGTAATTATTGCTGCCTATTTTAGACCAATTCTAGGTACAATCGCGAAATTGAACGGAGGGTTTTCATGCGTTACCTGATTTTAGTGGCGATGATATTCGCACTGTCGGGCTGTACGGCACTGGTCGTGGGCGGTGCGGCAACAGCTGCCTATCAGCTAGGAAAGGACGAAAGAGAGCCCGAGGTGATTGCATCGGACAGCGCAATTACGACCAAGATCAAGAGCAAATATGCTGTGGACTCGGTCGTCAGCGTTTTTGGCATTGGTGTGCGAACCTATGAAGGTAAGGTTACATTGTCGGGTACAGTCAGCAGTGACGTGGCAAGAAACGTAGCGGTAACGCTTGCCAGGGATACCGGCGGTGTGAAATCGGTCGCAAACCAGATAGTGGTTAAGAAATAGAGGGTTATGGACGTGGATATTGATTCCAGAATTAAAGAGCAACTTGGCTCACACGATATTCTTCTTTATATGAAGGGTACGCCGGACTTTCCGCAATGCGGGTTTTCCGGCCAGACAGTTGCAGCGCTAAAAGCGGTGGGCAAGCCATTCGCATTCGTCAATATTTTTGAGGATGAAGAGATTCGTCAGGGCCTCAAGACTTATTCAAACTGGCCGACGTTTCCGCAGCTTTACGTCAAAGGTGAGTTAGTTGGTGGCAGTGACATCGTCGTAGAGATGTATCATTCCGGCGAACTGAAAGAGCTGCTGGATAGCACAGACGACTAAAAGCCGCACCCACACATACTAATATTCAGTCGCGAACTGTTGTCTCGTATACCGGCTGAAATCGATTCACGATCTCGCAAAATAAATCGGCTGTTATTTCAGCGTCGTATGCCGCTGAATGTGCTGATTCCTCGTCCCAGGCAAAACCCGCAGCACTCACGGCGCGTGCCAGCACGGTTTGGCCAAACGCGACGCCGCAAAGAGTTGCGGTATCGAAGCAGCTAAAAGGATGGAACGGGTTTCGTTTAATTTCCGATCGCTCAATCGCCTCGTTGAGGAATCCTAAATCGAACGCTGCATTGTGGCCAACCAGCACAGCGCGTTGGCACTGGTTGCGGCGAACCTCACTGCGCACTGCCCGAAAAACGCGTTGCAGCGCGTCGCGCTCATCAATAGCCGGGCGCAGCGGATGGTCCGGATCGATTCCGTTGACGGCGAGTGATGCCGGTTCCATGTTCGCGCCTTCAAACGGTTTGACGTGATAGCGAATGGTCTCACCACGCGTCAACAGTCCACCGTCATTGAAGTCGAGGAAAACCGCGGCGATTTCCAGGAGGGCATCTGTTTTCGAATTGAAACCGCCTGTTTCTACATCGACAACAACAGGAAGGAAGCCGCGGAAACGGTTTGCCATTGACGGCAGATCGCCCATCTAGTGTTCCGCCTTCAATAACTTCTCATCCAGAATGAGGCTGATCGTGAAACGCACGCCGAAACCTGTTACCTCGGTGGGGACATGGGCGAGACCACCTTTGTGATTGCTCGCGGCGAGGTCAACGTGCACCCAGGGTGTATCGTTCTCAACGAACTCGGCCAGAAAACTCCCGGCAAGAATATGGTCGGCTGATCCTTTTGCAGAACACTGCTGAATGTCAGCGGTGTCACTTTCGAGGTCTTCAAGGAACTCCTTACCGATCGGGAAAGGCCAAACTCGTTCACCACAGACGCGGCCTGTGCGCTTGAGCCGGGGGTGCCAGTCGGAGCGATTCGTGAAAACGCCGCTGTAGCGGGTCGTGATCGCATTTATGACTGCGCCTGTCAATGTCGCGTAGTCGATCATGAGCTTAGGCTTGTCACGACTGGCAAACGTCAGGGTATCCGCGAGCACCATGCGCCCTTCGGCATCGGTATGAATGGTCTGGATAGTCTTGCCGTTTGCGGCTGTAATAACGTCCTGGGACTTGTATGCGTTCGGGCCCGTACGGTTCTCGGTGATCGCAAGCCAGGCATCGACGGCCAGTGGAAGTTTTAACTCCGAAATAGCCAATAGTGTCCCTACGGCTACGGCGCTGCCTTGCATATCGCCGTGCATGTCGAGCATGGATGCAAATGGTTTCAGATTGGTGCCGCCGGTATCAAAAATGATGCCCTTGCCGACCAGGCTCAGTGCCGGAGCCGCTTTGCTACTGGCTGGCCGGTAACGCAGCCTGACGATTGACGCACTGTCATTGTCGTTGCCCTGGGCAACAGCCAGGAATGCGCCGGCACCGAGTTTTTTGAGTGCTTTGGTATCGAATTTCTTGTATTGCCAGCCGTGTTTAGTGGCGAGGTCTTTCAGGAAATCGGCGTAGTTTTTTGCATCGAGTTTGTTCGGTGGCAGAGCTGTTAGCCAGCGCGCGAGGTTGTTACCTTTCGATTCAGCAATGCTGCGGCTCAGGTCGACTTTGCTATTCAGACCGAGCAGACGGATTCTTTTTATCTTCTCCGCCGTAGTTTTGTTCTTGAACTCAGGCAGGTTGAATGCTGCGGCAAGTGCAGCAGCGACAGCCGCGTTACAGAGCGCATGTTGTTGCTCGTCACTGAATCCCGCAACCAGAATGCCAAGACTGCCGGCTTTCTCGGTTGTCGCGGCTGCAACAAGTTTGCGCGCGAAGGTCAGTTGCTCAAACACTTCGGCGTCACCGGCGATCTTTCCGGCTACAACGAGTGTCTGGCGCTTGTTCGACAGTCGGGTCTGGAAGGCGGGCGTTTCGCCGGCTGGGCGCTTTTTCAGGAGCGCCCGCAATTTGTTGCCCTGCGGAATACTGTGCCAAAGCGCCGCTGGTGGTCGCTTGGGTAGTATCAGTAGTAACTGATCAATTGGCTCAAATGCCTTAGAATCGGCTGGTCCAAGCCGTTGTGTCACGCCTATTTCGCGTGATTCGAGTGCTAATGCTGGCATAGCTATGAAATCCTTGAAGATTGCTTGACCGTTAACGCCCAAACACCGAATATGACGCCCCCGAAGGCCGGATGGACCGGTCTGGGGAATACCGATAATCCTATTGTGAATGATTTATGAGTCGATTCAATCCATTTGATGACATTGATCCTGTCGAGACCACCGAGTGGCTTGAATCAATCGATTCTGTTCTCGCGCACCATGGCCCCGAGAGGGCGCACTTCCTGCTAAACCAGATGATCGATTTCGCTCGTCGTTCGGGGGCATATCTGCCGTACACTCCGAATACGGCCTATCTGAACACGATCTCGACTGCTCACCAGCCAGAGTACCCGGGTGATCGCGCGCTTGAGCGCCGTATCGAGGCCTATATCCGCTGGAATGCAATGGCGATGGTTGTGCGGGCCAACCGCAAGATCACTGAATAT
>JAOTWM010000411.1 GCA_029862885.1 Gammaproteobacteria bacterium | reverse complement strand
TCTAGGATTCTTTGACGAAGATGAGAATCGTGTAGAACCGGCTGATAACCCCTTCATACCAAAAGTGTTACCTATGTCTTCGGTATAAACTGTTACCCATGTGCCCGGGTTGGACCCTTAGTTATTGGTGCCGGTGAGAGGATTCGAACCTCCGACCTACTGATTACGAATCAGTTGCTCTGCCAACTGAGCTACACCGGCTTGCGGGAAACGGATGGGCGGCATTCTACTGGTTGCTGCGCGGCTACAGAAGCTCGGTGGCGCAGGGCTGCAACAGGCGCTCGCCGTGCAATCAGTCCCGGGTCGTAAATTGCCGGATCAATCGGCGCCGCGTTTTGAATCCGCGCCGCTGCGCAGGCGCACCACGACGTCCACGCCGTCGAGCTGCTTGCCTGGGGGCAATGTCGGTAAACCGTGGATTTCGATCTGATCCGCACCGATATCGGTCAACTCGCCCGTGTCGGTATCGTATAAATGGTAGTGCGGCGCCATATTCGGGTCGTAAAAGACCTTGCCGGGCGCGACGATGACCGGGCGAATCATCCCACGATCCACGAACAATTTAAGCGTGTTGTAAATCGTCGCTCGCGACACGCGAATCGCCCCGGAATTGACCGTTTCATAGACTTCATCGGCCGACTGATGGCCGGCATTGCCAAAGATCGCGAGCGCGATTTCGGTCCGCTGCGCGGTCGGTTGCACGCCGTGGCGTTGCAGCAGCGCAGGCACCTCCCGACTCGACATATTGGAAGATAGTGTTTCCATTCAAGTAATTATAAGCGCAGACCGGACGTCGGTCCATGCAATACGGGCCACTGCCCGGGCCCGGGACAGTTTCGTGAGGCGCTGACACGGGGGCACCGACCGTCGGGCGGACGCTCCGGCAACCCTATTTCGGCGTTCCCAATTAAGTCCTGACCGGCTCAATGTACGACCTGCCAGATGGAGTTTTGGGATCGTTAACAAGCGTAAAATCTCTCCCATGTGGGTTGCTAGCGCAAAAATCACGGCTAGAATTGGGATAATATTTAATCGCGAGCTATACCGTTTACACCAGAAATACGACCGTTTGTCACATAAACTTGTCCTTTTGTCTGTGTTCTACCAAAACTTAGGGCGAACGCACCGATAACTCGATATTGGCCCATGAATAACATGAAGAAATTACCCGGACGCGGCAACCAGACCGGCTTTACCCTGATCGAGCTCATTATAACGCTCGTGGTCGGCGCGATCTTGATGGCCGTAGCGGTACCGAGTTTTAAGGAGTTCTTGAGGCAAAGTCAGCTCACGACCCAGACCAATGATTTTCTAGCCGCTATTAATGTGGCGCGCAGCGAGTCGGTCAAACGGAGCTCGTCCATCACCGTATGTGCGAGTGCCGACAACAGCGCACCGACTCCAACCTGTGACGGAGCGGCCTGGGACGACGGTTGGATTGTTTTTACGGACCCTGACAAGGACGACACACTGGATGCGGGCGAGGTCCTGCTGGTTTCGCACGACCCACTCGACGACGCGAGCACCTTCGTTAATAACGGGTCGGTTGATAACGGTAACACGGCCATTATGGAATTCCATTTCGTGTCGAGGGGGATTGTCGAACTACCCGGCACCAATCCCACGACATTTACCTCCGCCGTAGCCGGAATCAGTAACGTGCGCTGCATCTCCCTAAACTATGCGGGGCGGCCGGATGTGCTGCCAACTGCGTGTCCATAAGCGAGTCAAACTAATGAAACTTCACAGCAAACTACAGTGCGGGCTGCGGGCTGCCAAATCGTCCGCGGGTTTCACGATGATCGAGGTGATGGTGGCGTTTTTCATCCTCGCATTGGGCCTGGTAGGGATGGCGTTAATGCAGGCGCAATCGTTGAAATTCAATGCGGGCTCGTATTCACGCAGCCAGGCGAGCGTACTCGCTTACGACATCATCGAGCGAATGCGTATGGACCCGGGCACGGCGCCGAGCTATACCGCGGCGCCAAGCACCGGGACCTGCGACCCCGCCGTGGCCACCGTCGATAACGACCTGATCTGCTGGCACGATCAACTGGCGAACCGGCTGTCGCAAGGCACCGGTCAAATCATCCAGACCGCGGCGACGCAGTACACAGTACGAATCCTGTGGCAGGAACGATTCACCCGCGCCGGCAACAACGCCGATTGGGAGAACGACGCGAACGTTAAGCCCATCGAGAAGTCACAAGCCTGGAATTTCGTACTGTGAGGATGTCAGCGATGCGAACGATCACGACTTTGCAACGTCACTCAAATCGGGGTTTTACCCTGATCGAGCTCATGGTGGCGATGGTGTTGGGGCTCATCGCGCTGGGCGCGGTGGGTTTGGTGTTTGTGAATTCCAATAAAAATTACAACACCCAGGAAAGTCTCGCGCGCTTACAGGAGAACGCAAGGCTTGCAACCCAGATTCTGACCCGGGATTTGCGCCAAGCCGGGTATTTCGGCTGCTTGGACGACACCAATTCGGTGCACAACCGATTGGACGCCGGCAGCTCGTTGCTCGGCAATATTCCGATTGAGGGCTATGAGCAGGGCGATACGACCTGGCACCCCGGCGGCTCGACCGACCTGATCACGGAAATGGTGGCCGGCACCGACGGTGTGGCGGTTCGTTTTCTCGAGCCCGGCACCGGCGGGGACGTCGAGGAACCGTTTATGCCGCGCGTATCGGCCGCGCTGCATCTGCAGCCCAACAATGGTTTGATAATGGGAGACATCGTGGCAACGACCGATTGCGCGAGCGGGGAAATCTTCCAAATAACGGGCCCGAGCCAAACCAACGTCGACAACGGTATCCTCAACCACAACACGGGGTCCTCGGTCGTGCCCGGCAACGCTGACCAGAACTTCAGCAAGACTTACGACGACGACGCCACGGTCATGAAGTTCGGCGCATGGCGTTATTTCATTAAAGACGACGGCAACGGCCCCGGCCTGTTCCGCGAATCCCTACTCAACAACGGTGGCACCATCATCACCGACGCATTCGAATTCGTGCCGGGTATCGAGAACCTGCAGGTGATGTACGGCGAAGACACCAATAGCGACTTCATTCCGGACACTTATGTGGACGCCGACGTGGTCGGCAATTGGGAAAACGTGATCAGTGTGCGGATCGGCATCCTCGCACGCTCGATCGCCAACACGCGTTACGACACCGAGGGCGAGTACGGCAACCAGTTCGATGTCGACACCCGCAGCTACGATCTCGACGGCGACGGCGTGAACGAAGTCAATCCACCGGACGAACGCGTGATTCGCCAGGCGTTCGTGTCGACGATCGCGCTGCGTAATCGTCAACAGTAATGCGCGGTCTAACCGGAGAACACACAATGAGAACTCTTAAATTGCAGCCGACACCGCCGCGATCCCAGCAAGGGGTCGCACTTGCGGTAAGCCTCGTGTTGTTGCTGGTACTCACGATTATCGGCGTGGCATCGCTCAACACGACCGCACTGGAAGAGAAGATGTCGACCAATATCCAGGAAGACCACCGCGCGTTTACCGCGGCCGAGTCCGGTATTCGGATCGGACTCGACGGCGGCGTCACGCTCGATCTGCATGTTGTCGATACCGTGGATCAGGACTTTGTGGATCCCGACGACACGAGCCGCGTAATGGCGGATGCGCATGTCGAAACCGCATTCATAGGCTGGTCACCGCCGAAACGCGGTTCGGGGTATAGCGCAATCAGTTTTCAAGCAGCCAATTTCGACATCAGCTCTGAAGGCACGGCCGGCGCGGGGGCGCGCTCAGTCGTGCATCAGGGTGTAGGTCAAATCGTTAATAAAGACTAGAGGTGGGGCACATGAAACGCATACGTAATTTGGGATTAGCGATCGGCGTATCGGCGCTGCTGGCCGCAACCGGCCACGCGGACGATACCGACATCTATCTGGAGTCATCGTCCGTGTCGCGCAACGACGCACCGAACGTGCTCATTGTAATCGACACCTCGTCCACGATGGATCATGGCACCATCATTACCCCGCCGTCGTACGACGCGACCGTAACCTATACCGGTGACGGCACCCCCAGCGGCAGCTACGATGTCACGCAGATCTATTGGTGCACGGACGTCGCGACCGACAGTTGTACTGCGGGTGTTCCGCCGGCGACGACGGCGCAAGTTTTCGACCCGGTTGCCAACGACTGCGCGGATTCCGCGGTCAATCTCGGTACCACAACCGGCGCCGAAGGGTTTTACAACGCGCGCGTTGCGGGTTGGCGGGTGACCGGCCAGACCCGCTGGACCAGCCTGGAGAATTTGGCTACGGCGCCGACGAGTTCGGCACCGATTGAGTGCTTGGCGGACGATTTCATCGATCCGGCGAATCAATATGCGCGAGCCGGCAACAATGCACCGACCATGTATACCTCGAACGTGAACCAGCGCCTGGATTGGACCGGCGATATCACGACCGCGACACTGTATTCCGGAAACTATCTCAACTATCTCGCGAACCCGCCGGCTTCGGTTACCAAAACCCGGCTCGAAGTCGCGAAAGATGCGGTGACCGCCATCATCGACTCGACGCCCGACGTACGCTTTGGCGTGATGGCGATGAACCAGAACTGGGACGGCACGATCGATTCGCCCCCGGGCGCACCCCACGGCGGGCGCATGCTGTTTGCGATCGACAATATGGACGCGGCGCGGCGCGCGGCGATGACCGCGGCCATCGATAATCTGAGCGGCCATCCAAGCGACCCGGCTCCATTCAGCCCGCATGGCGGACCGCTCCCGCCGATACCGAGTCCGGATTCAACCGCGTACCACTCCGGCATATCCGAAGCGGCCTACGAGGCGATGCTGTACC